>DATAIE010000544.1:0-7558 GCA_036262875.1 Verrucomicrobiales bacterium | reverse complement strand
CGGCCCGAAGAAAAGGTTGAACCGTTTGGCCAGCACTTCCGCGCCGCCGGACTCCGCCAGCAGCTTCCCCAGCATTACGCCGAGCCCGATGATGCCCGCCGTGCCGCCCAGTGTCTTGCCGAGGCCGTCCTGGAAGGACTTCAGCACTTCGAGCATATCCAGACCGGCGCCGGCTCCCAGCAGCAGGGCGGAGATCAGCAGAGCGATGAAAGGGTTGACCTTCAGCCACGTGATCAGGACCACCAGTGCCCCGATCGCGGCCACCGCCAGCGAAATCAGTTTTGTGTCGTTCCAGTCCATGAGATTGGCTTTCGAATCACGGTGCCTGGTGCAATTCGAAGATCGCCTCAATCTCGACAGCGATGTTTCCCGGCAGCGGCCCCATGCCCACCGCGCTGCGGGCACCGATCCCGCAATCCGGCCCCCAGATTTCTGCGAACAGCTCGCTGCAACCATTGATCACTTTCGGATGGTCATAGAAATCCGGTGCCGTGTTGACCATCCCCAGAACCTTCACCAGCCGTTTCACAGCATCCAGGCTCCCGAGCTGCTCCCGCAGCGTGGCCAGAATCGCCAGACCCACCTGGCGGGCCGCGGCGCAGCCCTCCTCCAGCGTGAGGTCTTTACCCACGACGCCTGTGATCAGCGATTTGTCGGGCTTCAGCGGTCCGTGCCCTGAAACATAGGCCATGCGTTCCACTACCACCAGCGGCTTATACACAGCCACCGGTTTCGGCGCAGGAGGGAGGACGAGGTCAAGTTTGGCAAAAGTCTGTTCAGGAGTCATGTCTGCACAGAAGAGGTGCGGGACGTTCCGTCAACAAACGCGAACTCGTCAGGTCCGCAGTAACTTCCGGCTCACTTCTTCGGCAGCGCGCGCACCTGGCCGACGGAAATGCCGCCGTCTACGAGGAGAGTCTGACCTGTGACGTAGGCCGCGCCGTCCCCGGCGAGGAAAAGGAGCGTGCCGTCCAGGTCCCCGGGCTGGCCAGGGCGACCGAGGGGAATGCGCTCGCTGAGATACTCCACCCACTCCGTATCTTCGTACATCACATTGTTCTGGGCGGTGCGGAACCATCCCGGGGCCAGGCAGTTGACGGTAATGCCGTGAGGTCCCCAGTCGGAGGCAAGGCTCATGGTGAGCTGCTTCACCCCGCCGCGGCTGGCTCCGTAGGGTGCCAGGCCCGCATAACCCGCCACACAGGTCACGGAACCGATATTGATAATCCGGCCATAGCGCCGTGCGATCATTCCCCGAGCTACCGCCTGGGCGACGAAGAAAGTGCCCCGCAAGTTCGTCTCCAGCACGGTATTCCAGTCGTCCCAGGTGACCTCCAGCGCGGGTTTGCGCCGGTTGCAGCCGGCATTGTTGACAAGGATGTCGATCCGCCCGCAGGCAGCCTCCGCCTGAGCGACCGCGCTCTGGATGCTGTCATAATCCCGGACATCGAGCGAAACGGAGAGGCACTTGCGGCCAAGAGCGAGGATTTCCTTTTCGGTGTCCGCACAGTCGGCGGCTTCCCGGGCGGAGATAATGAGATCGCACCCGGCGCGGGCGAGGGTGAGGGCGAACCCTTTGCCCAGGCCGCGGCTGGCTCCGGTGACGAATGCTACTTTGTCCATGAGAGGGAAACGGAAGTCAGGGCTTGAGGATGACTTTGATCAGGTCGCCTTCGGCGGCGTGGAGCTTGTGGAACCAGTCTGCGCCCTCTTCGAGGGGACGGACCGCGCTCGTGAGCGGCTCCACGCGGATGCGTCCGGCGGCGATCTCCTCCAGCGCGGCGGGATATTCGCCTGCACTGGCACAGGACCCGAAAAGGGAAATCTCCCGGGTGACCACCGATTGCAGCGGAAATTCGATGCGCTGGGCCAGATTCCCCACGAGGCCAACGGTGCCGCCCTTCCGGACGCAGTCGATTGCAGTTTGCACGGTGGCGGTGATTCCCACGCATTCCATCGCCACGTCCACCCCTTCACCGTCCGTCAGACCGAGAATGCTCTCCTTCAAGCCGCCTGCTTTGGCGGGGAAAATGGCATCCGCACCCAGCTCTTTGGCGAGCGCCAGCCGGCCTTCGCTGAGGTCCGTGGCGTAGACCCGGTCACACCCGGCGGCTTTCAGGGCCTGGAGGGTCAGCAATCCGATGATTCCCGCTCCCACCACCAGACCGGTCTGGCCGGGGCCCGCCCCCGCGCGCCGCACGGCGTGCAGAGCCACCGCAGCGGGTTCCACAAAGACGGCCTGCTCGAATGAAACCCCCTCCGGCAACCTGCACACCACCCGCCCCGGCACGCTGACGTATTCCGCAAAGGCCCCATGCTGGCGATAGTCGGCACACGAAACCCCCAGAATCCGGCGGTTTTTACAAAGGTTCACCTGGCCGTCGGCGCAGTATTCACACTCTCCGCAATAGAGAGTGCTGTCAAAGGTCACCCGCTCTCCCTCCTTCCAGGTTCCGGCCTTTTTCCCGGACCGGATGACCGTGCCCGCCGCCTCATGACCCATAATGACCGGGGGGATCCGCCGCCCGGTACTCCCGTCCATGCCGTGAACGTCACTCCCGCAAATTCCGCAAGCTGCGACCTTCACAAGCACTTCGTCCTCCCGGACCTCCGGTTCCGGGGCTTCGCCATAGGTGAACTTGCTGCTGCCGATGAGGGTGAGGGCTTTCATGAGGCGCACTTTGTGCAAGGCAATGCAGATGTCCACTGGAGGATTTGGGTGGGGTGATCACCCCAAAATTCCCTGGCGGGAAAACTGGAAAAAAAGAGTTATACCAAAAGAACCAGTATCCTGACAAATTTCCCGGTCCGAATAATAGGGACATACCATAAAAACCATAAAAGACAGTCTTTTTATAACGATTTTTCCCGAAAAGAGCGTTGACGTTCAACGATTTACCCGCGTATAAACACGTGAACAAATCCCCTGGTCACAACTAGCCAGAACAACAACTAAATGGAAAAAATCAGTAGAAGGTCATTCGTAAAAAGAACCGGTGCCGTAACGCTTGGAAGCGTTCTCGGACTGGGAATCTTGCCTTCCGTTACACGGCGGCTTCACGCGACGGACTTGTCTCAAGCTATCATCAAGGGCGTTGCATTTTACTGGGATACGATGCAAACCGCCAAGGATAACGTCTATGGAAACGGGGTGATGCGTATCGTGGTGAAACTCGATACCGAAGCGGCCAAAAGCGGGTCTATCACAAAGGGGCAGTGCTATCTTACGGGAACGGTAACCATCGTTCGGGAAGCGTTCTGCACCCAGACGATTCTCGGACAGGCATGCTCGGGTTCCGCGCGGAATGTGACGACCCAGAGCTGGTCCTGCAAGGATGGTGTTCCCTATTGTTCCGGAGTTACCTCCGAGAACCGGAGTCCGGAGTTGAACAAGCTCATGACGGCTTCCGGCGAAGCCATGGGCACCGTGTTCATCACCACCCAGAACCCCGGCGGCTCGACTGGTTTGAATGCCACGGCTTACGCCACCGGCAAGAATGCCCAGGGCGGCGACGGCGGTCCGATCGGAGCAGGCGTCAGTGGTGATGCCTACTCCTACTACGTGGGCTGCTGCGTTATCGTTTGAGGCGGGGCCTCGCACCATTCTCAGGCCCGGCAGTTAAACGGTTTTCCTGATTTTCCGAAGACCTGAAATATGCAGGATTAAAGACAATCTGTCTTTGCAAGGTTTCGGAAATTGTGAAAATTTGGATACCCGTTTGACCGCGATGGCCTAATGGTGCCCCAGTGAGTCCAAGGTTCCCCACTCTTCTTTCAGGCCTGCTGCTGCCGCTTCTGCTGGCGGAGGTTTCCCCTTCGCAGGAGCCGAACGCAAAAGCCGTACGCCTTCTTGATCCCCTCACGAAGCGACCGGGGTCCGCGCCGCTTTTTGAGCGCTTTGTCAACGCGTGGCTTGATACCGATACCCTTGAAGGACTTGGAAAATTCCTGGCGGGCAGAGTAGCCGCCAGTCCCACGACGCCGAACCGGCTGCTTCTTGCCCTGTTCTATTCACGGCAGGGAGAGCCGGTGAAGGCATTGGAGGAATTCCGTGCCGCACTTGCCTCGGACCCGGGCAGTGCCGAGATATGGTATCAAAAGGCCCTTCTTGAGTCGCGAACGCTCGATTTTGAGTCGGCCCTCGTTTCGCTGGGAAAGTGTCTTGGAGCGCATCCGCCCGCCGGGCTCTCTGTTCAGGCGTCCCAACTGCTGGGGCGGCTTCAGGTCCGCGCAGGCCGTACGGAGGAGGCTCTCAAAACCTGGCGTGCGCTGATGGAGGCGCGGCCCGCCGACGAGGAACTGCGGGAGGATATTCTGGAACTTCAGATTTCCGAAAATCTCTGGCCCGCTGCCCAGGAAACGGCGACTGCGCTCGTTGAGAGGACCGCCGACCCCTATCGCCGCGTGCTCCGGCGCATGCGGCTGGGGGATGTGTTCGACCGCGCCGGCCAGCGGGACAAGGCGCTGGAGACGTTCGCCGCCTGTTTGGCCGATACCGGGGAAGGCTCCTGGCTGGAAAAGGAAATCCTCGGCCAGATGGAAAAACTCTTCCGCCGGGAGGACGATGTCGCCGGATTGAAGGACTACTTTGCCGGCCTCCTGCCGAAGCACTCGCGCCGGGCGGGCCTGCAGAGGGCCCAGGCCCGTCTTCTGATGGAAACGGGAGAAACGGACGCCGCCATTGCCTGCGGGCGTGCCCTCATGGCCCTGTCCCCCGGCGATCGTGCCGTGCGAGAGGAATTCATTGCCCTTCTCACCGGGGCCGGCCGGGCTGTCGATGCCATCCCTCAGGTGGAGCAACTGCTGCATCACACGCCGGACGATCTGGAGCTTCGGCTCACTCTGGCGGACTTGAAGTATACTGCCAAAGACGCTCCGGGTGCCCTCGCCGAGCTCCGTGTGTATGAACAGAAGGCCGCTTCGCAGGAGGGCACGCCCCTCCGGGTCGCCGGCCTTCTGGACCGCTACGGCATGGCGGACGACGCCATTCAAACTCTGCGGACTGCTCTCGCACGCACGCCGAACCAACCGGAGCTTCAGCTCATGCTGGCCTCCCTGCTTCACAGCAGCGGCAAAAAGGAGGAGGCGCTGGCAGAGTGGCACCGGCTGGCGTCGGACGGTTCACTCCCCATCGTTCAGCAGACGGCGCGGGCCATGCATTCCCGGGGCGAAGGAGCTGCCGCCTGGCAAGTGATGCAGGCCGCTTCCTCAAAAGCAGGAAACGATGCCATCTTTCTTTCCCTCCTCTGTTCCCTTGCGGATAACGCGGAGCGGGCCCGGGAAGCCGGGCCCCTGGCCCTGCGGCTTGTGGAACTGTCGAAGTCGACCGCCGATTTGAACAGTGCTCTCGAAGTCGCACTGCGCGTCATACGGCTCGCGGAAAACGGCGATACATTCACGGCGAAGCTCGCGCAGACCGCGACCACCGCGCAGAGCCTGTGCCTGCTCGCCACGCTGCGGGAGGCCGCCCGCGACACCCTCGGCGCCAATAATGCCCTTGAGAAAGCGCGTGCCATGTCTCCGGAGCTCGCTCTGTCGCAGGCGGTGCGTCTTTGGACCATGCGCGGCGATTTCGGTCAGGCCGCCATGGCGGCGGAAAAACTCTTCAACAGTCCGGGCGGCCGGCAGGGGCATGTGGCGGAAATGCTGGTCTCCCTGCATCAGCGCGCCGGCAATCCGGAGGCCGCGTTGCGCTGGACCCAGGAATGGCGGAAACTGGTCCCGGGCGCAGTGGCCCCGGTCATTGGCGAAGCAAAGCTGCTCCAGGCTGCGGGGCGTGAAGCGGATGCGCTGTCCGCTCTGCGCACCGCCGCCGGTCGATTCGAGGGCAACAGTGATATCCGGGCGCAACTCGCCGCCGCCAGCCTGCAAAACGGACGCACTGCGGAGGCTCTCCGGCTTTACAGCGGACTGTACGAGGACGCGCCGGACCTCGCGGCAAAGATGCGATGGGTTCAGCAATGGGCGCAGGCGGCGCTGAATGCCGGCAGACTGGAGGAATTGATCTCTCAGTTTGAGGATCGCCGCCGGGAGAACCGTGAAAGCGTCGTTCCTCTGATGGCACTGGCTGAACTGCATCGCGTGGCCGAGAACTATGATGCCCGCCGCCAGGCACTCATGGAGGCCGCCCGGCTGAAACCCGGCGATTCCGAGATCGCGCTCGAGATCGCCCGGCTGGAGTCACGGGAACAGAACGACGAAGCCGCCATCCGCACGCTGCGTCCGTACCTCGCGAAAGATTCCTCCGGGAGGGTTTCCGCTCTGATGGCGGAGCTGCTTCTGAATACCGGCAGGGAGGAGGAGGGGCTGAAACTGATCACGGAGAGCACGGCCCCCACCGCCGGTTCAGTGGAAAACGCGGCGATTTCCCTGGCACGCCGGGGGGATGAAAAGGCGGCCCTCACCTGGCTGCGGGCGCAGCGGGAGGCCTGGCCGGATGACTGGCGGCTGGCGTATTTGCAGTGCGTGCTGGAGTGGCGCACGGAACAGACTGCCGACACCCCTGAGAGACTTCTCAAACTGGCCGCGGCATCCTCTCCGCTGAGCCGGTTGAATACAAGTTCCGCTGTGGCTCCGTCCGCCACCTTTGAGAGCCAGGTCATTCAGATCATGCCGGCCGGAACCCGGCGATTTTTCAAACTGCTCCAGGCGTCGAGTGCCGTGAGTGTCATGACCGGCCGGTCGCTCAGTTATGTTATCCTTCCCTCTGATCCGGAGGAAATGCAGGAATCCGCCGCGGCGCTGCTGCTGGAAATCAGTAAATCCGCGCCGCCGGAAAAATCCGCCGTGTGGATGGAGGCGCTGGAGCGTCTCGGGTTTCCTTCCGCCCGTCTCATCCCGGAATTGCCTCCTATTCGCCGGTTGCTTCTGACCGACCGCGGAGAGGACCTCACGTCCCTGCTGGAAGCGCATCCGGAAAGTCACCCGCTCCTGGCCCTGGCAGCCTACACCGCGGCCTACAGCAACTGGGAACTGCCCGCTGAGTCCCGCATGGCGGAACAGGCCTGGGCGGCGTTCCGGCAGGAGGCTCCCCTCGCCGCCCTGTTTCTTGCGCTGCCAGGAGCAGGCCACAGCGGCAAGCCCGCGGCGTGGGAGGAGGAAGTGCTCGCTGCCGCCGGGAAGATGGAGAAGGCGCCGCCGCTGATCCTCGCCGCGGTTTCCAGAGGCGCCGGGCTCTTTTCCGATGATGAGGATTCGAGAGCCGCCCAGGCGGTAAATCCGGAATGGCGGAAGCGGCTTATCAGCCTTGCGCAGCGCTGGCAACAGGCGCTCGATGCGGCCGGGACCCCGGCTTCTCTGGGATGGGATGCCCGCAGCTTCATCTTCACAGGCCTTGCGCGTGAATATACCGCCGCGAAAGAGGCCCCGGCCCTCGCGTCGCTGCTCGATGCCGAGTGGCGATGGTATGAGTCCCGGCCTCAACCCCCGAGGCAGTCGTCGGGAGAGGAGTCATTGGTCCGGTCGCTTGAATTTCCGCCGAAGTCATTGCCCGGACTGCCCGATTACGTGCTGTCGTACTTCCAGCGGTACCTCACACCGGAGATGGCGGCGGCGACGG
>DATAIE010000543.1:0-3441 GCA_036262875.1 Verrucomicrobiales bacterium | reverse complement strand
TTCCTTAACCTTCACCTGTCATACATCCTGTGACTGCGACCAAAACCAACAAAAAACCAGCCCGCTCGCATGCGACCGACCGCAGCCGGGACATTCTCCGTGAGTTTTTCGCCAACGCCATCGTGCTGGCAGCGATCAAGTCCGGAGAATCGATCCCGACTCCGCGGAAGATCCCGCTGCTTCGCGTGGTGAAGTAAGATCGGTCTTCCCGGCAAAATCCGGAGACGCGGAGTGCCTGCACGGGGAATCCCGGTGCCAGGCGGGCGGGGTGTGTGCCTCTTGATCGGGGCGGCGCTCACTTTTTAGTGATGATGGAGATGTCTTTGAACTGGATGGTGACAGGAGGCCCCGCCTGACATTGGAGTGCGAGGATGCCGGATTTAGCGCCGACGGCGGTTTCATCGGTCACGTCGATGGTCATACGGCCGTTGATGAAGTGCTGGAGATGTCCACCTTTGGCGATGATGACGCCTTCATTCCAGTTGGAGGGACGGAGGGCGGCCTGGATTTCGTCGGATTTGCCGGTGGTGCCGGTGACTTTGAGATCAGGGGTGTCAGGTGATACGCCGTCGCGAACGATGACGCTTTGACCAACGCGCGCGAGAAAGCCGCGACCGCGTTCCTCATTGAGGCTGCCGGAGCGGGACATGTTCTCTCCGAGGTCCATCTGATAGCCGGTGACCGCAGAGTAGTCCGGCTTCGTTAGTTTGCTCCGGTACTGAACGCCGGAATTGCCGTAGGCCTGGAACTTGCCGTTGGCGTAGATGAACCGGTATTTGAACTTCAATTCGAAGTCCCTTACCTCGCCGTCATAGACCAGGTAAGTGGTTTCCCGCAGGGGTTTCTCTCTGCTCGTCTGAGCCGTGAGAAATCCGTCCGTTACGGTCCAGAAATCGGGTCGTCCTTTCCAGCCGGTGAGGTCTTTGCCATTAAAAAGGCGGCGTTCACCGAGGAGGCCGGAAAGTGTCAGGCGTTTCGGCGGCTTTGTTTCGAGGGCTTTTTGAGCTTCGAGCTTTTGTTTCTCCGCAGCCGCCATGATCTCGATCTGTTTTTCCAGATCGGGATTGTGCGTGCCCGGAGGCGTTTTGGGATCCGGAACCGGGTCACGTTTTTTAACAGGGGACGCAACGGCGGCTGGAGTATTGGTGTTGCCCGCCACGTTACGGCGATGAGTGGATTTCCAGTACCAGCCGCCATAGCCAAAAGCCGCGAGAGCCGGGACGGCGAGGAGGACGGTCTTCAGGACAAGGTGCCGGGACCTGGCGCGGGGCAGCGGTCGTGGTGTGACGGCAGCAGTGAGGAGAATGGGTTCACGCGGATGATCCTCCGGTACCGGAGCAGGACGGAGAGAAATGACGGGAGGTGGAACCGCCGGCTCAGGAGCGGGATGAGGAGATGGCCTGCGAACGATAGCGTTAGGCGAAAGGTGCTCATCACGAAGAAGCGACTGCAAAAGCGTCCGGCAGTCCGGCGGTTTTTTTTCGCCGGAGAGGCAGTCGGCGAGGGACCGGTTGGCATCGCCGCCGAGGCCGGGGATGGGAATGCAGGCGGATGCGGCGTAGAGAGCCTTGTCGGGAACGCGACGGCCTCCGGCGGCAAGATAGATAAAGGCGGCGAAGGATTGCAGCGGGCTGGCCGGGAGCGGGGCGGCGGTGAGGTCGCTGGCGGGTGCCCAGTCGCGGAGAGGTTTTGTTAGCTGCAGGCGGATGCGGAGCCTCGCGATCGACCAGTCCAACGCGCCGGTGGCAGAGACGCCTTCAAGGAGAGAGTTCTCCGGCGGCAGCGGATGCGCGCCGGCGGCGGTGGCGGCATCGATGGCACAGGCGGTCTCGTGGAGCAGCGGCACGAGAACGGAAAACGGCACCGGACCGTGAAGGCGAAGCACGCCGGCGACGGGAACACCGGTGACGGCCTCTTCGATGAGAGCCCATCCTTCGGCAAATTCCTTTACCTCCAGGACCGGCACGAGAGCCGGCAGGGAGGCAGCGGAAAGTTTTGTTAGTTTAACCTGCATCTCCCCGGCTGTGCCGGCGGAATGTTCAGGATAAAGGCGCGTTACCCGTCGTGGTGTGCCGCTCTCGCGGTCCCGGGCGTTGAAGATTTCACCCACTCCGTCTTTGCCGGCGGGCTCGAGGGTGAAACTGTCCGCCAGAGAGGGAAGGGCTCGCAATCCGGAGACCGGTTGATCGAGCGCCCTGGTGAGGTCGTCGAGAAGTTCGGTGCAGTTGCGGTAACGCCGCGCGGCTTCCTTTTCGATCATTCGCGCGACGACTCTGCGGGCAGCATCGGTAAGACCTGCGGGCAGGCGCGGTTCATAGCTGGCGGAATCAAGACGTTCCTGAACGATTTCGATTTGAGTGCCCTCCACCGGACCGCCGCCAGCCATCAGGAACCACGCCGTCATGCCGAGAGAGAAGATGTCCGTGCGCTCGTCGAGGGGCTGCTCGCGGATTTGTTCGGGACTGGCAAACGTAGCGGACCAGAGGCTCGCGGAAACGAGATCGAGAGTCTCATCCGCCGCGGAAAGGGCGAGGTGTTTTACGAGGCCAAAGTCGATGAGTTTGACGGATGGAAGCGCCCCCTCCAGACGTACGAGAAGGAGGTTCGAGGGTTTGACATCGCGATGCAAAATATCACGGCTGTGCGCAAACTGGAGTGCCTGCGCTGTCTGCCGGATGAGTTGCAGCGCCTCCGCGGGCGGCAGGGCTCCGCGCCGGGTGACGTAATCCTTCAAGTCGCCGTCCGGGCAGTATTCGAGAGCATAGAAAAAGGTGTCCTCCGCCTCCCCGAAATCTGTCAGGCGGGCAATGCCGGGGTGCTCAAGCGCCGAGTGCTCGCGCGCCTCCCGCAGAAACTGCCTTCGTGCCGTTTCGTCGAAGGCCAACTGTTCGCTGATGACCTTCAGTGCGACGACCTTGCCCAGGAACCGGTGCCGCGCGCGATAGGTGCGTCCGAAACCGCCGCGCCCGAGTTCCTCCGGCTGACCGTCCGGCCGGCTGAATACTTCGTAGTTCCCGAAGCGTAGAGCGATTTTGACCTCGTCGGGCATATGGAAAGGTCGGTGAGACGGCGTGCCCCGTCATTCTATTCAGGCGGCCGGAACGAAAATGCAGCGCCCGGGCGTGCCCATCCTACCAGGGATCGATATATCCGAGGAACCATTTCTTTTTCAGAATGGCGCTTCCCGCCGGGGTGCCGCTGAGGGACCTTTCGATTTGGAAGTAAATGCGGTCGGCGGCAGGTGTATCAATGTCCTGCAAAAGCCAGCCGGCGTTGTTCAGCATCTTCGCTTTTTCATCGCTCCCGGAGGGCAGGAGGGCAGCCCCTTTGAGGAGATGGAAAGCCGCGATAGTGCGGGTGCGGGCGGGTCTGGCGTGCTGGGCCGCAGAAGCGGCGAGCCGTCGCCTTTCGCCAGCCGAGGTCGCCAAAAAAAGGATCTTC
>DATAIE010000542.1:0-2561 GCA_036262875.1 Verrucomicrobiales bacterium | reverse complement strand
AGGCCCGCGTGGAGATGGATGTCATCAAGGAACCGCGAACGGTCGAGGTCCGAACCAAAAACGTAACCGTGCTCGGATTCGAACCGATGGAGAAGAGTCCTCTTTTCAGTTCACAACTGAAAATAGACGGACAGGCGGTCCCGCAGGAGGACAATGCCTGGCCATACTATGAGAAAATAGACGGCAAATGGCAAATCGCCTCCGGCCTCGAGGTGCGGCGCAGGCCGGGCAAACGGCCTGGCCTCCAGGGACCCATTGACGATGCGTTCATGAGTTCATTTATCTTCGTCCGCCCCACGGGTAAAGCCGCGAACGAAAAGGCGGGTGCGTGGGCGAAGTCTGAAATGGAGCGTGCCATCGAGCACTGGCGGCGGCATTTCCGAGGGGATGCGCGGGTGAAGGATGACACGGCGGTGACGGAAGAGGACATCAAATCCGCGAACCTGGTGCTGTGGGGTGATCCATCCTCTAACAGTCTGATGGCGAAGGTGGCCGGAAAGATTCCGGTCAGCTGGAGCGGGACGGAGATCAAAGCCGGCGCGAAGAGCTTTCCCGCCGCGGACCATGCGTTGATTTGCATCTATCCGAATCCCTTGAATCCGGAACGGTATGTGGTGTTGAACAGCAGTTTCACTTACCGGGATTATGACTATCTGAACAACGCCCGGGAGACGCCGAAGCTGCCGGACTGGGCGATCATCGATTTGAACACGCCACCCAACAGCCGCTATCCGGGAGGCATTCCCGTGGCTGATTTCTTTGGGGAAAAGTGGGAATTGAAGGCGGGGAACTGAAGTTTGGCTGAAGGGACTCAAAGGACAGGGAGGGACGAAGGGCAAAGCGGGAAGTCTCCATTGATGGGACGGGCTTCACGGGGTTTTGTCGGAGATGAGCAAGCAATTCCCTGACATCAGCTCTGAACTGGCGGACTGGATTTCCCGGCAGCGGGTGTTCTTTGTGGCGACCGCGCCGCTGTCGGCTGAGGGACACGTGAACGCTTCTCCGAAAGGCGGAGAGGCGTTTCGTGTGCTGGGTCCGCTGGAGGTCGTGTATCAGGACTATACGGGGAGTGGTGCGGAGACGACTGCTCATCTGCGGGAGAATGGCCGGATCGTGATTATGTTCTGTGCGTTCGAGGGACCGCCGAAGATCGTGCGCTTGCATGGAACGGGTTCGGTGATCCCCGCGGGGCATCCGTGGTATGAGGAACTGGCGGCGCTTTTCCCGGTCAATCCGGGGACCCGCTCTTTCATTCATGTGGCTGTTACGCGGGTTTCGGATTCGTGCGGTTACTCCGTGCCGTTTTACGATTTCAAGGAAAACCGGGAGGTCCTCGACCGCTGGGCGGAGAAACAGGGACCGGAAAAGCTGGAGGCTTACCGTGCAATGAAGAACCGGAAGAGCATCGATGGACTGCCGGCTTTCGACTTTCCCGCCGAAGCGTGATCGCGGAGGCCGCGCTACGCAGGCGGGAGGCGGGAAGACTTGACGGAGGCGGCTGCGCTTTGGACAGTCCCTCAAGCAACCACTTCTATGAATGCACTGCCCCGCCGCCGTTTTTTAGCCACCACCGCCGGGGCTCTGGCGGGCCTCGGCAATCTGGACTTCATTTCAGGACTGCCCGTCGTGTCCGCGCAGGAGACGAAGATCGACCCGAAGATGGTGCGCTTTCGACCGGAGATGGAACCGCTGGTGAGGCTGCTGGCGGAGACGCCGCGCGAACGGTTGCTGGAGGAAGTGGCGGCGAAGATCAAGCAAGGGGTCACCTATCAGGATTTGCTGACAGCGGTATTCCTTGCGGGTGTGCGCGATGTGCAGCCGCGACCAGTGGGTTTCAAATTTCACGCGGTGCTGGTGATCAACTCCGCACATCTGGCGGCGCAGGCCGCGCGCGACAATGACCGCTGGCTGCCGTTGTTCTGGGCGCTGGATCAATACAAGTCCTCGCAGGCCGCAAATGTGAAGGAGGGGAACTGGCACCTCGCGCCGGTGGAGGAATCGAAAGTGCCTCCGGCCCACAAGGCGCGTGCTGCTTTCATTGAAGCCATGGAAGCCTGGGATGCGGAGGCCGCGGATGCAGCGATTGCAGGGCTCTGCCGGACGGCGGGCGCGAACGAAATGTTCGAACTGTTTGCCAAATTCGGGGCGCGGGATTTTCGCGCCATCGGTCACAAGGCGATCTATGTGGCCAACAGTTGGCGGGCTTTGAATACCATCGGCTGGCAGCATGCGGAACCCATTTTGCGTTCCCTCACCTATGCGCTGATGGCCTACGATGGAGACAATCCCGCCAAACGCGACGCTGCGGAGGACCGGCCCGGACGCCGCAACAAGGAACTGGCGGCGAAGATTCGCGGGGAATGGCTGTCGGGCGCGCCGGACGATGCGGCGGTGACGGACATGCTGGCCACGCTGCGGCAGGCCAATGCGGAATCCGCGCCGGACAAGGTGGTGGAACTCCTGAACCGCGGCGTGGCGCCTCAGTCCGTGTGGGATGCTTTGTTCGCGGGAGCGAACGAATTGCTCATGCGCGCGCCGGGGATTCGCTCTCTGCACGCCGT
>DATAIE010000541.1:0-9871 GCA_036262875.1 Verrucomicrobiales bacterium | reverse complement strand
CCAGACGGTGCCGTCCGATTTCAACGCCACGGAATGGTTCGTCGTGCCCACGGCCACCTGGACAATGCTCGTCAGGTTCGAGACGGCCACATGCGTCGTCGAGTTGGTGGTGGTGCCATCCCCGAGTTGCCCCGAGCTGTTAAGCCCCGATGCCTTTACCGTCCCGGTGGAGGTAACATACAGGGAATGGAAGCCGCCCCCGCCGAGGGATACCAGGGAACCCTCCGCGGCGCGCAGATTTTGGAGACTCGCTGAAAAAACTAATCCGAACAATATTAAGCAGCATTTATTTTTCATGGTCGTTTTTTTAGGTTGCGTGTGTTTTTTCAGGAGAGCGGCCTCACGCTAATAAGAGGATTACAGGCTGTCAAAATAATTCTCATATTAACCATGATTATTGTAATAAAACATGCCATCGAAACGACCCCGGAACCCGCGACAACCCGCTGTAGAGCGCTCCGCCAGCGCATCTCCTGATCTTTAAGATGGCGGGAACTCCCCGGAATATAAGGGAAACGGAAGAAGGGGAATGTGCTCATCTGCTGTGCGAATCTCCCGCAGGGACGGATCAACAGGTTATGTGATTTTCGCGCCGCTTTCGAACCTCTGTTGAAGAGGCTTATGTATTGAAGAGGTTTTCCCTCTTATGTTTTATGTCCTCGTATGTTTTAAGCTCCCGCGGAAAGGTGACTTTTTCGTTTGATGCCGGGAACTGGACCGCGGACATCCTTATCCGCCCGGTGCAATGAGACTCCGTTCGAGAAAGAGCACGTGTTCTTATCTTCTGAGCCAATCTGCCCCGTCCCGCTCCGCGGGGCCGGACGTCCCCGCTCCTCCACACCCGCGACAGCCGGAGCAGGGGCGTTCCCATTTCTGAGTCAAAAGACCAGCATCCTATTCACATTGAACACAGGGTAGAATACTTGACCCGCGGGCAGGTTTGTGAAGATCCCTCCAGTTCACCGGTTCCCGTCACCTGGCCGCTGCCCGGTCTTAAATGTTAGTCAATATGTCGATGAACCCCGTTTTCCGGAATATCTGTGCGGTCATTCTCGGACTGGCGGTGGGAGGAGCGGTCAATATGGCGCTTATCAAGGTAAGTCCGCACGTGATCCCGCCGCCCGCCGGGGTGGATGTGACGAGCACCAAAAGCCTGAGCGCTTCCATCCATTTGTTCGAGCCAAAGCATTTTGTGTTTCCGTTTTTGGCGCATGCGCTGGGGACACTGGCGGGGGCGCTGCTCGCGTTTATCCTTGCGGCCGGCCGCCGGGCCACATGGGCCTTTGTCATCGGCGTCGCTTTTTTGGCAGGCGGCATCGCGGCTGCCTGTATGATCGCTGCGCCGCCGTGGTTCATCATTCTCGATCTGGCGGCCGCCTACCTTCCCATGGCGTGGATCGCGATCCCTGCCCGGGCGGCGTTTCACCGCAGGGGCCGGCGGTGCGGAGGCCTGAAATCAGGGGTTTTGATAACGCGCCTCACCGTTGTGGGTGGCCACTTCCTCAGGAGGTACGATGCGCGCCTCCGGCAGGGCGGTATTGAGAAAGCCCACGAGGAGACGATAGGGCTTTCGCGGCTGATTGGGCGTGTAGGTGCCGGGACCAAAGGCGGTGCCATCGGCGAGCAGGCGCAGCCGCGTCCACTCGGAGGTCGCCGGATCGATGGCGAGCGTGCCGTCGAGAGTGCCCGTGTAGCCGTGGCGACCGCTTTTGGCGCGGAGTGAAAAGCGACCGGAGAGAAGCCACTGCCCCGCGCCGTCCGGACGCGCCCGCAGGCGCAGCGATTTCACTTCATCACTCCGCCACATGTCCGGCGTGCCCCGCACATCGTCCACCAGGTGAAACCGCGCGAGGCGGCGGGCGATGGAGGCGGGCATGTCAAACGCCTTGCCAGCCGCAGCCAGACGCACCACCTCCTGCCGCTCGTTTTCGTAGATCCAGCAAAAGTCGCGGCCCACGCCATTGTTCAGCAGAGAGCTGTCCTTTGGCGGGGAAGGGATGCGGGCGAACACCTGAAACACCTGGGCCGAGGCCGGCGGAGAGATGCTAAAGGCAGCCTGCTTCTCCGCATCGCTGATGGCCGACGGGCCGGGCGGCTGATCGTGAAACCGCTGGAGCCCCAGATCCATGAGCTCATCGATGTCCGCGGGATCGTGATCATTTGCGAAGGCGTAGGGAGTGCCGTCCGCGCCGAAGATATACATCCCCTGCGGATCGTTCGTCTGGGCCATCTGGCGGTTCAGGTCGAGATCGGAATTTCCCGGCTTCTGCCCGCTCAGCTTGCTGCCGTGGCGGGAACTGACCCCGCCGTCCATGGTGCGCTGCACCAACGCCATAAACCACTCCTGCGCAGGCGAGCGGTGAAACTGGAGGTCCTGCGTGTTGGCGCTCACCGCGACAAACTCGCGGGCCAGACGCTCCCGGATCTCCGGATCTTCGAAGGACCGCCGGCCCCTCTGGCCATTGTTTCACGTGCAGCCGTGCGGATTCCCCACGATGATCCACAAAAACACCGGCCGTTTTTGCTCCTGCGCGATCGCGCGGGCCTCCATCAAATTCGTCCGCCACGCGACCGAACGCCACGCCTCCTCCGTCTCCGTGGGCAGCACCCGCTCAAACCGCTTTTCCAGCGGCTCGGTCACTGCCGCTGCCGACTTCACTTTCACATGCCGCGTCCGCCCCCACAGCGCACCTGGCACCGCAAGAACCGCCAAAAGAACAACTGCCGCCAGAGAGGAAAAGACCGGTTTCATAACCGTGCGCCGCATACGCCAGGACGTTAATCTTTCAAGCGGCGGATTGGGGCGATGGCCGTGAACATTGCGTAATTTCACCGCTCTTGTGGACGAAGGTGATCCGGCAAAAGGGTATCGTGGATCGTTTTCTGAATCGATGAGCGAATACGGCCAGGATCACACGATGAACGCGGAACAGGAAGCCAGCCTTCGCCTTCTGCGGGCCGCAGTGAACCCGGAAATTCCTGACGATGTGGAAACCGCCGTCTGCGCCGCTTACGAAGCGGGTTTGCACACGGATTTTGTGCCATCGTTCATTCATCTGCTCTCGCTCGACTGGCACACCCGCCATGAGGATATCACGCTGGCGCTGCAGGAATTGAAAGACCCGCGGGCGGTCGAGGTCCTGTCGGTTACCGCGCTGAGGGAGTTTCCTTATTTGGACTATGACGAGTTTCGGGGGCTCGCACGGAAATGCACCTGGGCTCTGGCTGACATTGGAACGCCGGAAGCCAAACAGAAACTCCAGGAGCTTTCCGCTTCCGGTGATCCTCTCATCGCCCAATACGCACAAAAGCGCCTCGACCGGTGGCATCACGAACTGCACCGGAAGAACGGCGGGCAGGACGGCGGAGGTGATCCTGCTCCGGCTTGAGGCGCCAGGGAACGTCAACCGCTGCGGATGCAACAGGATCGGTTCATTGCCTTCACTCAGTCCCTGCCAAATGAACAAAAACGCCCCAACCCGAAGGGACCAACCCATCCGGATGGATTGGCCTGATGCCAAAATGCTAGTCAAATCGACCGGCCTGACAGAACGGGTCAACGGCATTCTCGCTGAGGGGTTTTGCTCCGTGGAGATAATCAGAGCCGGAGACTACTTGATAGTTTACTTCCCCGTGAAGGCTGAGACCTTCGTCGTCGGATCTCATGCTCCCATTTTTTACAGCCTCCGGACACACCGGTTTCACGCGATATGGATTGGCGTCGCGACTCTCCGCGACATGCAGGACTCGCCTTTGCCTTCGAGAAACCGCTGGACCTTTCGCAAGGCGCGATGGTGGGACTCTACAATCGAATTCGGGAGGAGAATCATCAAACGGAAGTAAAGTCGCCCATGCGTTACCCCATCCTACGACTGTCCTGTAGCGCGCTGCCCGAAATCCCCCCCGCCCCCGCGTTCCCGTCCCTCTTTACGATTTGCGCTCCGCTCCGGTTATGGGATGGCCGGGCAGCGCCATGCAGTTCTCCGCAAGGAACTGCGCGGTGCCACCGTTTCGTTCCCCGCACCATTCCACTTCATTCATTCACACACCCCCAATCGCATCCCATCCCATGAAATTCCATCGCCTTCTCCCTGTCCTCGCTCTCGGTTTTTGTGTCAGCCTGTTCGCGACGCCCATCCCGGATTCGCTCAAGCAGAACGGCTGGTTTGTGGGATCGCAGGCTTACACCTTCAAGGAGTTTTCGGCCTTCGAGGCGATTGCGAAGACGAAGGAGGCGGGCGGCAATATGATCGAACTCTTCCCCGGCCAGACTCTAAAACCGGGTTCCAAAGACAAGGTGCACCACACCATGTCGGATGCCGCCATGGCGGAGCTGAAGGCCGAGTGTGTGCGCCAAGGCATTCGTCCGGTGAACTATGGCGTCATCGGAGCGAACAGTCCGGAGGAAGTCCGCGCCATCATGACATGGGCCAAGAAAATGGAACTCTACTCCATCTGCACGGAGTCCACGGAGCAGGTCGCCGCCTGGGAGGCCGCGGCCAAGGAATTTGATATCAAAGTCGCCTTTCACGAGCACGGCGGCTCCATGAGCAATCCGAAATACAAGGTGTGGAACCCGCTCTACATTCTCGGCGTGGTGGAAAGCCGCGATGCCCGCGTGGGAGCCTGTGCGGACCTCGGCCACTGGTGCACTTCCAATCTGAAACCCGTGGAGTGCCTGCGCATCCTCAAAGGCCGCGTCATCAGCGTGCACCTCAAGGACAAAGCCACCTTTGGCGAAGCCCCCGTTGTCGTCGCCGGCAAGGGCGTGGTGGATGTCGCCGCGTGCCTCGAGGAATTGAAGAAGCAAAACTTCAACGGCCACATCTCCATCGAACACGAAGCCGACTGGAAGGACAGCGTGCCCCAGGTGAAGGCGGATATCGACTTCGTGAAGGCGCACGCGAAATAGGGGCGCAGGACGGGCCCCGCGCGGGGAAATGAGGAAATCCGAAGTCAGAAACCAGAATCCCGAAAAAACGGCCTCTTGCTGCGCGACCGGAAGAGTTGCTGTCCGGGCGGCTCTGTTCCTTCCTCTTCCCTCACACAACATCCCGCTACGCCCATTCCCCGGGCTTCATTTCCCGCTTCCCGCGCGCATCCATCCAGGCTTTCATGGACGGCCATGAAACTGTCCCCTGCCCTTGCGCTCGTGTTGCTGTTCCCGCCTGTCGCGCCCGCGGGCACGGAGAACCCTAACTGGCCCTCCTTTCGCGGTGCGGACGCCTCCGGCTCCACTGCCGGGCCGCCGGCTCCCGTGGAATGGGATGTGGCGACCGGGCGGAACATCCGCTGGACGGCCAGCGTGCCGGGGCTCGGGCTTTCCAGCCCCGTCATCCAGGGCGACCGGCTTTTTATCACCACCGCCATCCCGCTCACGACGGAGGGCAAAGAAGCGCCGCCGGGGGAACTGAAGACGGGCCTGTATGGCGACATCGAATCCGCCGACGACAATGCCCCGCACCGCTTTGCGGTGATTTGTTATGATGTCAAAACGGGCAAGGAACTCTGGAACATCACCGCCCACACCGGCAGCCCCTCCATTTCCCGGCACCCGAAGGCCTCGCACGCGAATTCCACGCCCGCCGCGGATGAAAAGCACGTCGTGAGCTGCTTTGGCTCCGAGGGACTCTATTGCCACAATCACGAGGGAAAACTGTTGTGGAAAAAAGACCTCGGCCGCCTCGATTCCGGCTACTATAAGGTGCCCAAGGCGCAGTGGGGCTACGGCAGTTCACCGGTCATCGCGGGAGACCGCGTCATCGTGCAGGCGGACGTGCAGCAGGGCTCCTTCCTCGCCGCGTTTTCCCTCGACGATGGCCACGAACTCTGGCGCACACCCCGCACCGACGTTCCTACCTGGAGCACGCCGCTCGTCCATGAAGTCGCCGGAAAGCGCCAGATCATCGTCAATGGCTGGAAGCACATGGGCGCCTACGATTTCGATACCGGCGCCTCCATTTGGCAGGTCGCCGGCGGCGGCGATATCCCCGTGCCCACGCCCGTCGCCGCGCACGGGCTCATCTTCCTGACAAACGCCCACGGTCGCCTGGCCCCCATCCTCGCCATCAAAGAGGACGCCAAAGGCATCCTCTCCGACGTCCCCGACGGCGGCGAGCCAAAGAGCACCGCGTGGTCCCTCGACAAGTGGGGGAATTACATGCAAACGCCCCTCATCGCCGGCGACCTTCTCTTCTGCTGCACCGATGGCGGCGTGGCTACCTGCTTCGAAGCCCGCACCGGCACAAATTACTTTCGCGAGCGCCTCGGCTCCGGCGGCTTCACCGCCTCCCCCGTCCACAGTGCCGGCCACCTCTACTTCACCGGCGAAGAAGGCAGCGTAAAAGTCATCAACGCCGCCAAGGAATTCAAAATCATCGCCACCAACGAACTCGGTGCCCAGTGCATGGCCACACCCGCCGTTCACGATGGCGCGATCATCTTCCGCACAAGGAAGGGGCTGATCGCGGCGGGGGAGAAGGAAAAGTGAGGGGATGGGCCCCGGGAAGCTCTCGATAAATAGCCGCCGCAGGCTCTGGAGTGCTGCAAGGATTGCAGCTTTGCGGAGAGCGCATTCGGCTTTTAAGGAGGGACCCGTACGCTGCTGTCCGTTCACGGGATCGCACGGCCTTTTTGCAGGCAAAGCGATCTCACGAACGTGTGCGCTTTCCGCAGAGCTGCAATCCTTGCAGCACTCCAGAGCCTGCGGCGGCCATGAACCGGAAGTAATCGTTCCCGTGACCGCGACTCTCCGCGCCGTTTCCGTCAGGGAAAATCATGCCAAACGCTGGCATCCCGTAAATTCTTTTGGCAACCACTCTAACTTCATGGATTGCTTCCTGCGCCAATCCCGAAGGAGGTCTGATCCCGGCCCGGGTGATAGGAACACCACCCCCAAGTCACGTATACGTCCCCAGCATCTGATGCACATTCTCGATGGCCATGCTGCCTTCCCCCACCGCAGCGCTGCAGCGCTTCACCGATCCGGACCTCACATCGCCGGCGGCAAAGATGCCCGGGACGCTGGTCTCAAAGGCATAAGGAGAGCGATCCGCGTTTTTCCAGGCCGGGGCGTCCGCCACGGCGGGGCCGGTTTTGATGAAGCCGCGCCCGTCCATCAGGATTTCCGGCGGCAGCCAGGTGGTGCACGGCTTTGCGCCGATCATCGAAAACACGGCTGCCGTTTCCACGGTCCGGCGGAGGCCGGTTTGCTTGTCCTCGATCTCCACTTCCTCCAGCCGGACGCTGCCCGTCATTTTCCGGATCTCCGAGTGGAAAAGGATCTCGATATTCTCCTTCGCCTCCACGCGGCTGGAAAGGTAGCTCGACATACTTTTGGAGAGATCGGCTCCACGCACGACCATAATCACCCGGCGGGCATATTCGGACAGGAACATGGCGGCTTGTCCTGCGGAGTTGCCCGCTCCGGCGACGATGACGGTCTTTTCATGGCAGAACTTGGACTCCATCACGGTCGCCGCGTAGAAGACGCCCAGACCTTCAAAGCGCTCCCGGCCTTCGGCTTCAATCAGATTGTATTGAGCTCCAGTGGATATAATTACAGCCTTTGCGCGAAGGACCGCCCCGCATCCCTCAATGCAAATCGCCGCGCCGTGCTCACCTTCCGGAAACGAAAGCGAAAGCGCTTGAGAGGGCGTGGAAAATTTTGCCCCAAACCGGTGGGCCTGAAGCTGCGCACGACCTGTCAGGTCGCCTCCGCTGATTCCCGTGGGAAATCCGAAAAAGTTCTCGATCAGTGAAGACGATCCCGCCTGTCCGCCAGGCGCAAAGCTCTCCAGCACAACTGTCTTGAGCCCTTCGGAGGCGGCGTTCACCGCGGCGGCCAGCCCCGCAGGACCTGCGCCCACCACCGCCAGATCACACCACACCTCCGTCTCACCCTCCTCCGTCAGGGGACGCAGCAGACCCGCCACCCGCGCAATCTCCCGCATCGTCGGCTGTTTGAAAATCGTTCCATCCGACGCGATCAGCACCGGAAGGTCCTCCACGGCCACTCCGTGGAGATGGCACAGCGCGCGTCCGGCCTCACTCGTGGAACTGATGAGGTGATGCGGGATGTGGTTCTTGTCGAGGAAGTCATCAATGCGATGCCCCACCCGGCACTTTTCGTGGGCCACGGTTCTCAATCCGGGGAAATCGGGATCGCGCATCAGCCGCTTTCGCCGCATGATGAAGGCCTGCACGACGGGTTCTCCAACTCCCGGCAGGTCCGCCAGCGCCTTTCTGAATTTCGCAGCCGGAATCAGCAGCACTTCAGACTCCTCCGCCCTGCCCCGCACACTCGCGGAGGAAGAGGTGCCGGTGAGCATGGAGACCTCTCCCACAAAATCCCGCGGACCTGGATTTGCCAGGTTCTGCTCGACGCCATCGCGCGTTTCGTAGGCCTCCAGTTCGCCCGCGATGACCACCACCATCGGAAACTCCCGCTCTCCCGCTCCGAAGATCACTTCGCCGCTCCGCACCGTTCGCCGCACCCCCAGCGGCTCCAGCAGCGAAAGCTGGTGATCGTCCAGCTTCGGAAAAGCGATACTCTCCGTATCCCGGTAAAAGCGTTCATCGTCCGCGGTGCTCATGGGTAAGACTGGAAAATCAGATGCAGACGGAATCAGGTCGATTCGTTTGAATTCAATCAAAAAGACTGGCAGAGAATGACATTCACTCAGAACGCCGATGACGCTGCAACAACTTCTGGGAATCCCCCTGCCGGTCATTCAGGCGCCCATGGCGGGCGTGCAGGGGAGCGCGATGGCGGTGGCGGTTTCCAACGCGGGGGGACTCGGTTCCCTGCCCTGCGCGATGCTGGGGCTCGAAGCGATGCGTGCGGAGTTGGCAGCCGTGCGGGCACAAACGGCAAATCCGGTGAACGTCAATTTCTTCTGTCACACGCCGCCGCAGCCCCGCCCGGAGCGGGAAGCTGCGTGGCGGGAGTTGCTCGCGCCGTATTTCGAGGAACTGGGGCTGGATGCGAATGAGGTCCCTGCCGCACCAGCGCGGTCACCTTTCAGCAGCGAGGCCGCCGATGTGCTGGAGGAGTTCCGGCCTGCGGTGGTGAGCTTCCATTTTGGCCTGCCATCGGAGGAATTGGTGGCACGGGTGAAAGGCTGGGGCGCAAAAATCCTCTCTTCCGCAACCACAGTGGACGAGGCGCGCTGGCTGGAGGCCCACGGAGTGGATGCGGTGATCGCGCAGGGCCTGGAGGCAGGCGGGCATCGCGGCGTCTTCCTGTTGGAGGACCTGCACTCGCAGGCGGGGACCTTCGCGCTGCTGCCGCAGATCGTGCGGGCGGTCAGCGTGCCGGTCATCGCCGCGGGCGGCATCGCGGACGCAAAGGGCGTGGCCGCGGCCATGGCGCTGGGCGCAGCCGGTGCGCAGGTGGGCACCGCCTATTTGCTTTGTCCCGAAGCCACCACCGGACCACTGCATCGCGCGGCTTTGAAAAGCGATGCCGCACACCTCACCGCGATCACAAACCTTTTCACCGGACGCCCCGCGCGCGGCATCATGAATCGCCTCATGCGCGAACGCGGCCCGATGAATGCCTCCGCGCCCGCCTTTCCCCTGGCCGCGGCAGCCATCTCCATGCTGCGCAAAAAAGCCGAGAGCCTGGGCCGCAGCGACTTCTCTCCTCTCTGGGCCGGACAGAATACCAGCGGCTGCAAAGAGATCTCTGCGGCGCAACTCACCCGGGAACTGGCGCAGGGATGACGCTGTCCGTTCACCTGCATTTCTGATCGTCCTGCGGACCTTCAATACGGCTCCCCGCTTCTTCTCGTCTCTTCCATCGCTTCAATTCTCCTGATGCTGTCTGCTCTCACCGCCGGATCGCCTATCAATACGGCAAAGGTGCGCG
>DATAIE010000540.1:0-1884 GCA_036262875.1 Verrucomicrobiales bacterium | reverse complement strand
AATGCCGGCGCAGTCCCGACAGTGCCGTAGCGTGTGCCATCGAGATCCATGACAGCCGCGCCATATTCCTCCGGTTCCAGACCGCCCCGGATCCCGATCTTATAATCGAACGCAACCCGAACGGTCGCCGGTGCCCCCAGCGTGAACGTTTTTCTCCACCCCCCCGAAAACCCCGTACCGGAATTGGTCGTGCTGTGGCCAACATCCACACTTATCGCGCCACCGGGATTCCCCGTGGTGGTTTCAAGAGTGCCCGCAGCCTGATTCGGCCGGCTGGTGCCAAAAGGATCGTCCACGTAAGCAAGCCCGCCCGTGCTGGTGGTGGACGGGAAAAAAGAGCAGTCGATGCCAATGTCCGTACTGGTCAGTTGCCCGCCCTGGTGGACTTCGATCGCCATGATGTTCGTTCCCGCGGTCAGCAGGCCGGCCGGCAGAGTGATGGCGCTGGTGGTGTATACCGTCTCGTCCTGCAGAGAGGCGTTCGCGTAGGTGTTGGTCGTGACCGTTCCGGCGGGAGTATATTCCGTCGGGCCAAAATTAGTGCGAAACACTTCCTGTCCGTTGATATAGAAAATGGCAGCGTCGTCCACCAGGTGCCTCAGCGTCCACTGCGTGGCGGCGGCGGCATTCGCATCCAGGGTGAATGTTTTCCGGAAGAGATAAGTCGTGATCGTGTAATTCGCGCCACCCACACTGTATCCCGTCAGCACCTCCGGGGCTCCCGGAAAGCCTCCGATTCCCCCGCCCTGCAACGGCATCGCCCCGCTCCCCCACGGACCCACAGTGGAAGTGGCGCTGTCGAATGCCAGTACCTTCCAGTCCCGCGCAGCCCCGTCCACTGGATAAGTATCCGCCGTCTGGCCATTCTGGCTGTTCTTGATTTTATCCAGAAACTGCCATGCCCCGCTCAGGACATTGGCCGCCGGCTCAAAATTCGCAGAAATAATGTCCGCTCCGGCGGTATTGAGGATGCCATCTTCATTGACGGAGTAACTATCATTAACAGCTACCGGCACGGCGGAAGCCAGGGTCGGGAAAACAAGGCAAGCGGCAAGCGCCTGCCAAAGGTGCTTTGGCGTACGAATCATGGGCTGGTCTGTGGGTAAGAGGAGGCGGAATCAAAAAGCATACGGAACGCCGACACGCTTCTGTTCAGGACCAGGGCCAGATGCGGTAAAGGGGGGGCGCACTAAGAACGCATGATGAGTTTAGCCTGGATTCACCCTCGATTGCAATCCCGCTCTCCCTTGTAGCGCGCTGAGGATTTTTCCTATTGTTCACGGAAATCGGACTCATTCACGTCGCATTAATAAAATGTGACAGCAAATTAACCTTAATGGTCTGGAAAAGTAACAGTTTTGTCATTTGAGCCCCTGCTTGAGGAGCCGCTCCAGCCGCCGCTCGAGTTTTTGCGGAAACCGGACCTCGCATTCCCAAACCACGGCCACCCGCCAGCCCAGTTTCCTCAGTTCGGCACGGTGCCTGAGGTCACGCGCGGCATTCCCCTCCAGCTTGGCCTGCCAAAAATCCCGGTTTCCCGTTGGCATGGTCGCCTCCCGGCACCCGGGATGCCGGTGCCAGAAGCATCCGTGGACGAAGATCACCAGTTTGCGCGGGCCAAGCACGATGTCCGGCTTTCCCGGCAGTCCGGCGCGGTGGAGCCGAAAGCGCACGCCCATCCCGTGCAGCATGCGACGGACCGCCACCTCCGGCTTTGTATGTTTGCTGCGAATCCGCGACATGTTCCATGACCGCTGCTCTTTTGTCAGGCGGTCACGGCTGACAGGCGGCCTGGTAAGGGGCGGGCGGCTCGGTTTCATGGGAGGGTGCCGGAGCCCGGCTACCGGTGTTTCCTCTTCTTTCCCTTCTTTTCCTGATGGGCAT
>DATAIE010000539.1:0-4944 GCA_036262875.1 Verrucomicrobiales bacterium | reverse complement strand
GGGAACTACTCTCTCAAAATGCCGCCAGCGACCTACCGGCCCGTTCCGATTAAAACCGGGTTCGTTTTTGATGCGGCTGCCGGATTGAACCAGACTGTCAGCGCCGGTCAAATGGCCGCCTGTCCTGACGTGGTTCTGACTGTCTCCTCCCGGACTATTTCCGGAACCATTCGCGACGACACGGTGCCACCGGTCCCCTTGTCGGGCCTGGGGGTGTATGGTCAGTCGCAGAGCGGGAAGTTTTCCTTTTCCTTTGCGGATGCCTCCGGTAATTACGTGCTCGATGCCGCCCCGGGTGAAATGGAGGTGGGCGTGGTGGAACAGCCGCTCGCGCTGCTGGGCATCGTGGCCAAAGGCGGATTCCATGACGGCAGCGCCGGCAGTATCAGCGGCTTCCATCTCGACCTCCCCCGGGCCACGGCACTCATTTACGGAACCTTGCGCACGCCGGGCGGCGTGGCCGTCCCCTTTATCGACGTATCGTCCGAAACGCAGTCCGGTCCGGAACTGCAATCGACCGGAGTGACGGATGCGACCGGAAATTACTCGCTCGGAGTCGTCCCAGGCAGTTGGCCGGTGGGCGCGGAACCGGCGGGTTACGTCGTTACCTGGCAGACGGTCGCAGCAGTCGCGGGTTCCGCCGTGGAACAGAATCTGACGGCCCGGCCTGTCACCGCCCACCTGCGGGGAAAAGTGGTCACCGGTTTCCTCACTGACGATCCAGTCCCGGGCGTGAGAATCATGGCCCAGGACACCATCAACACCAGCGTCGATGCTGTCACGGATTCCGAAGGCAACTTCGACCTCGGTGTCTATGGCGGCGGGGGAGGAACGGCAAAGCAGTGGTTCCTCCGGCTAAGTGAGGACGACGGGGGCGAATCCTCCTACGCCTTCATGTCCACCGGTTTTCCGGTCGTGGACGGCACGGACATCAACGGCATTTCCTATCATGTGTATCAAAAGAACGCGCACCTTCGCGGATTCGTACGGGATGAAGTCAACGCCGCGGTGGGAGGAATCGAGATTTCCATTACGGGCCAAAATACGGGGTTTGAGTTTCGCACAACCACCCTGGGCGACGGCAGTTTTGATATCGCCTGTTTTCAGGATGGCTGGTTGTTCGGCCTCGGCAACGGTCCGGGTTTGCTGCCTCTGACAAACACCGTGGCAAACGTGACCGGCGACGTGAACGGATTTGTTTTTCACGTGCACCATCTCAACGGCACTTTTTCGGGCATTGTCAAAAATACGCAGGGCACCGGGATCGGTGGCATCCGGGTGTCCGCCGTCATCGACGGAAACGGGCCGTATACGAGTTCAGCCGTTACAAACCAGGGCGGCAACTATTCCCTCCCGGTGTATACCGGCAATTGGACTCTCTCCCTGAACAATACGGATCTTTCGAATCAGGGCTATCTGTCACCCCCGGCTCAAAACGTGAACATCAACACCGGCAATGTTATGGTCAATTTCGTCGCGTCCGCAGCGCAGCAGAGCTATCTCACGTGGAAAAACTCCAAATTCACTGCCGCGGAGGCCGCCGATCCATTGCTGAGTGGTCCTCTCGCTGACTTCGATCATGACGGGACGGTAAACCTCATGGAGTACGCGCTGAACCTCGATCCTAAAATCGCCGGCTTTGATGGCCTTCCCGTACCCGGGATTCTACAAACGACTCCGGGATCGCCTCCGTTTGGCACGCTCACGTTCCACCGGTGGGCCGGCGTCTCCGGCTTATCTTACACGGTGCAGACATTCAACACGGCCTCCAATGCATGGGCCAATCTAACACCGGGCCTGTATGAAGTGCTTTCCTCCGACGGGACAGTGGAAACCGTTCGCGTCAAGGTGCCTCCTGCTCCCGGAGGGGCCACCTACCTGCTGCGCCTGCAAGTGACGCAGTCCCCCTGAGACCGGCCCGTTTCCGGACGGGTTGCACGCGATTCAGAATTTCCACTTTCCCTCCGCGTCCGCCGCCCCTCTGTGTTGGGCTTATGCTCCGCAAGACGAAGATCATCGCCACGCTTGGTCCGGCCACCGAATCCGCTGAGGTGTTGGAGGCGCTCATTCGCGCAGGCGTCAATCTGTTCCGCCTCAACATGAGCCACGCGCCGGCAGAGTGGTGCCGGGAAGTGACGGCGCGCGTCCGGGCGGCTGCGGAGAAAACGGGGATGGATGTGGCCGTCCTCATGGACATGCGCGGGCCCACCATCCGCACAGGCGATCTGGTGCAATCCGTAATGCTCAATAAAGGCGACACGGTGGAGTTCACGCTCAACGACGCCCCGGCAGCCCATCCCATTTCCACGTCGGTCAACTATCCGGGGCTCTATCTGGATCTGAAGAAGGGCGACACGGTCCTCGTGGACAATGGCATCCTGCAAATGACGGTGCTTGAGACCTCTGAGGAGCGCGTCATTTGCAGCGTCATTACCGGCGGCGTCCTCGGCTCGCGGCGTCACATCAATCTGCCGGGGATTCGGGTCAATCTGCCGGCGCTGACTCAGAAGGATTTCGACGACGTGCTGCTCGCCCTGGAAACCGGCTGTGACTGGGTGGCGATGAGTTTTGTCCGCGACGCGTCCCACATCTACCAGCTCCGGCGTGAGCTGCGTGCCAAAGGCTGCCACGCGCGCATCATGGCCAAGATCGAAGACCAGCAGGCGGTCGCACATCTGGACGAAATCATCGAGGCCTCCGATGCCATCATGGTCGCCCGGGGGGATCTCGGCATTGAAGTTCACATGGAGGAACTGCCGATCATCCAGCGCCGCATCGTGGGCCGGTGTCTCGTGCGCGGGAAACCGGTGGTGGTCGCCACGCACATGCTGGAGAGCATGATCACGAACCCCGTCCCCACACGCGCCGAAGTGACCGACGTGGCCAACGCCGTTTTCGAAGAGGCGGATGCTATCATGCTCAGCGGGGAAACGAGCACCGGCGCCTATCCGCTCCGGTGCGTGGAGGCGATGGCTAAAATCGCCCTGCGGGTCGAGGCTTCGGACATTACCCCCAGCCTTGCCCGCCATGCGGGCATCACCAATGACAAGCAGCGCCTCGTGAAAGCGGCGGTGGACCTGGCGGACAGTATCGACGGGGCAAGCATCATCGTCTTCACACAGCGCGGAGTGCTGGCCGGCTACGCGGCCTGGTTCCGTCCCCAGCGCGCGCACATCTTCGCCTTTTGCCCCGATCCTGCTGTCGTCCGTGCACTCCATCTCAGCCGGGCTCTGTGCCCTTTCCAGCTTTCCTTCGACCCCGCCAACCGTCGCGACTCCATCGCCCGTGCCGTGGAAATCCTGAAGAAAAAACGGCTGGTTCGCGAGGGTTCATCACTGGTGATCATCAGCGACGTGCTGGAGACGGAATCCGCCATGGACTCTATCGTGGTGCAGCGGGCATAGCACCGGATGGACGGTGATCCTCATAGCTACCGAAGATAAGCGCCGCATGAATCGCGAATGATCAGACGGGGCGAAAGCGTAATATTCCGGGGCGGAAGCGTAGGATCAGCCAGGCGCTCCATCATCGCCCGGTAGGCGGTCAGAGCGATTTCCCGGCAGGGCTGCTGGATGGTGGTCAGCGCGGGCGAAACGAGCGTGGCGAAGGCCACATCGTCAAATCCCACCACGCGCAGTTTTTGCGGGACTTCGATCTTCAGTTTGATCAGACTTTGAAGAAGCAGGGCCGCGGTGTGATCGTTCGCTCCCACCAGCGCATCCGGTTTTCCCTCGCGAAGCATGCGCTGAATAAAAGCCGGATCAGCGGCGCTGCCCTCAAAGACGCGGTTGGGTCCCCAGGGAAGGCCGTGCCTGTCCATAGCCTCCCTCAACCCGGCAATGCGCCCGCTCACCGAAGGAGCGGACCACGGCGGATGAACGAAGCAGATGGACTGGCAGCGCAGTTTGATGAGGTGTTCACCGAGCGCATACCCGCCGGCGACATTGTCCACGGCGATGAGATCAAAATTGCTCCGGCGGGGAAACGGCAAAAAGTCCCGGTCGATCAGCACCACCGGGATGCCCGCATCATGGAGCCGCTGCGCCATGCGTGAATTCGCTTCGCTGCGGCCTTCCATCAATTCATAGGGAGCGAAAAACACGCCGTCGACGCGCTTGGCGATGAACTGCTCACACAGGTTTTCTCCATGCTGCAAACTGACATCCGCATCCAGTTTTGGCAGTCCGGAGCCGCCCCACACCAGACTGTAATCATTCACCCGCGCGAGGGTGGCGATCTCCCCCGCGATCTGCTGAAAGATCTCCGTGTTCCGGAGGTCGGGGATCAGAAGAGCCAGCGTGCGCGTGGTTACCCGGAGCCCGTTGGTATCGCCTGTGGCATACGTACCCGATCCGGCCCGGCGGGCCACCAGCCCCTCCGCTTCCAATGTGCGCAGCGCCCTTGCTACGGTGGGCCGCGAAGCTCCAAAGCGTTTTACCAGTTGCGCTTCGCTCGGCATCCGGCTCCCGCCGGGATGTTTGCCGGCGACAATTGCCTCACGCAAAACCTGAGAAATTTCGACATGTTTGCGGGCGGGAACGAGTGACGATTCGGACATTCGTATTTAACAAGTTAACAGGGCTGTACTGACAGAAATCTGCAAAATCTGTAACATTGTAGTAGTCACCTTCAGCGCCGCAAGACTAAAACCACATTATACCGGAAGTTATTTTTCTCCGGTTCCCCATTCGTTCTAACAGTTAACTCACAGACACACTGATTTAAGGCGATGAAAAAGATTCTCTTCGTGTGCGCCCTCCTGACAGGGCTTTCCCCGTTCTCTGCCCGCGCGTCGCTGGTGGCATATTACAACTTTAACAACCCGGCTGCTCCCTTTACGGACTCAAGCGGTAACGGCAACAACATTACCGGGACGGCCGGCACCGCTCCCGTTTACGGATCAGCAATCGGGTTTGGGGGCACCGGCGCCTATGACTTTAGCGC
>DATAIE010000538.1:0-2172 GCA_036262875.1 Verrucomicrobiales bacterium | reverse complement strand
AGCAGCGCTTTGATTTCGAGGACGACATCCTGATAGGAAGGCTCCAACTGCATGGTTCGCGGCGTGCCCTGCATGTGCATGAGCACCAGCCCGGCCCGCGTCTTTGCCGCGACGGCGGCCATGTCCGGATCGGCGAGCAGGCCGGAAATATCGTTGATGATCTCCGCCCCGGCCTCCATCGCGGCAGCGGCCACAGGGGCCTTCATGGTATCGATCGAGACGGCGCAGCGCGTCTGCTCTGCCACAGCCCTAACCACCGGGATCACGCGGCGCAATTCCTCCTCCAGCGGCACCTCCTGCGCTCCCGGCCGCGTGGATTCGCCGCCGATATCGATGATGTCCGCGCCTTCCTTTTCCATTTCCACCGCGCGCGCGGCGGCGGTGTCCGGATCGAAAAAGAGGCCGCCGTCGGAAAACGAATCCGGCGTGACGTTGAGCACGCCCATGATGAGTCCCCGGTGCGTGAGATCGAAGGTTCTGCGCGAAGTCTTCCAGTTCATTTTTGAGCGCGTCGCTGCGGGAGCTGGAGGATAACATTCGCCGCAGTGATGAGTCCACCGCCGGCGAGGGTGGTCACCGTCATCACTTCGTTGGCATAAGGCACTCCCGTCCACACGGCCAGCAGCCCCGGTAAAAAGAGAGTGTAAATAGCGGTAAAGACAGGTTCGAGACAATAGATAAGGCCGCCCTCCGTCGCGCTCACATGCGGCTGCCAGCGATTCATAGCAGTATAGGCATATACGGTACAAAAGAGGATCACCGCGCCCATGATGAGAAAATCGCGGTGATTCTGATAGACGCCGGTAATGGCGGACCAAGAGGGTTTGGCCACCATGATGACCGGCAGCGAACAGGCGGCGAAGCCACAGAACATCAGCACGCTCACGGGGATCATCCGGTTGGCCTTCCACGCCGGACGCTCCAGCAGAAGAATCTGCACCGTGAAGAACAAGGCGGAAACCAGTGTTTCCAGCTCCCCTCTGCCCAGATGAAACTCCTGGATCTCCAGCGTTCCGTTTTCCACCTTCACCAGTCCGGACAGAATGGAAATGCCGCCCACGACCAGGAGCGTCGCCGCCAGCAGTCTCCCGGAGAGCCAGGTGCGCCGCCGGAGGCAGACCCACAGAGGAAGCAGCACACAATAGAACTGCGTCAGAAACGCACTGACTGAAGCGCTCGTATAGTTCATTCCGTCCGCCTGAAAGATGAGCCCGGACCCTCCGAAGAATCCCAGCAGCAGCCCCTGTTTCCATTCCTTCCGCGTCAGCCCGCACAGCAGACGGGGCCGGAGCATGAGGAAAAAGGCCGCTGCTCCGATGGCCCGGAATCCAATGGCATGCGCCGCGAGAAAAAAGGTATCCACGCCGGGAACGTGCGCCTTTTGCACATCGAACAGCATCTTAAAGAGCGGGAAACTGATCCCCCACGCGGCGGTCGCCAGAATCAACTGGAAGACAGCCTTCCGGCGAAGGGGATTGGATTCAATGGACGCGGACATCATGCCCGTTGCGTTCGGCGGGGAAACCGCGCAATGGAGGGTTTGAAAATCGCGGCAGCGAACCCCCGCCCGCGCTCCCTTGCAGAAACGGCTACTTTCCGGCACTGTCTCCCCCGTTCCCTATGATTCGCCGACTCCTCCTGCTTCTCCCCCTGCTTATCACCGCGACGGCGGGATATGGTCAGGGCGCCACCAAACATCCTCACTATATCGACGATGAAAAGTTCATGCGGGCGTTTGAAAAAGCGATCCGGAAGCTGGCGGAGGACGGCAAGGGGACGAAGGGCAAGGAATTGAACAATCAGTTGAACCGCAAGACCTGCGATATTCCGCCGGCACCGCCGAGCGCTGCCGTCCTCGCCCCGGAGGAAATCTACACGGGCTGCTCAGGGGGCGTCATGGCCATCTGCTCTGCCTTCAAGTCTGAAACCAGCGGCGACTGGGAGGCGGGCGAGCCGGCCACTGCGTGGGTGCTGACACCGGAGGGGGTGATGGTCACCAACTATCACGTTTTTGCCGAGGCGGCCAAAGAGGAGGTCTTTGGAGTCATGAGCCGCGACGGCGGCTTCTTCCCGGTCACAGAAATCCTGGCCGCGGACAAACTCAATGACGTCGCGATTTTCAAAATCCACGCCAAAGGCCTCCAGCCTCTGGCGCTGGGAGCGGACGAAGCG
>DATAIE010000537.1:0-21312 GCA_036262875.1 Verrucomicrobiales bacterium | reverse complement strand
CACCGCGCCGTTTACCGTCACCATCACCAGCACGACACCGGGCTCATCCATCGCATGGACCACGGACGGGAGCGAGCCGACCCCAACGCACGGCACCATCGCCGGCCCACCCGCGGCGGATCAAACACCCGCGGCGGCGGTGAGCGTCACTACTACGACGACACTGCGGGCCCGGGCCTTCCGCACCGGATGGGTTTCCACCGGAGTGGATACACAAACCTATCTCTTCCTTGAAAAGGTCATCGACCAGCCGGCCAACCCGCCCGGGTTTCCCTCCACGTGGGGCAAGTTCACCGGCACCAACGGCAGCACCGCGGGAGTGCCTGTCCCGGCGGACTATGAAATGAAACCGGTGATCGTGAACGCGGACCGGCCGGGCATGGTCAACTCGCTGAAGTCGCTGCCCACCCTTTCCATCGTCGGTGATCCCGCCGACCTCTTCGGACCGGAGGGGATTCTGCCCAATCCGTTTGCGGACCTCGACGGCAGCGGCGTCTACACCCGTGTGCCCTTCGTGCCGGAGCGGCGCGTGTCGGTGGAGTGGATTCAGCCGGACGGCGCGCAGGAGTTTCAAATCAACTGCGCGGCAAGTGTCATGGGAGGCTGGAGCCGCCACTATGAAGCCACGCCCAAGAAGTCCATCGCGCTTACCTTCCAGAAAGACTTTGGAGCCGGGAAACTTAAGTTCCCGCTCTTCGGCGAAGGCCAGGTGGATGAATTCGACCGGATCAATCTCCGCGCGACCTTCAGCGATGCGTGGGTGGACAATGCCCATCCGGCTCAGTATCTGCGCGATCCTTTCGTCCGCGAAACCTATATCGCCATGGGACAGCCGGCATCGCACGGCACGTTTGTGCATCTCTATTTGAACGGTCTCTACTGGGGGCTCTACAATCCCACGGAACGCCCCGACTCCAGTTTTGCGGAGAGCCATTACGGCGGAAAAAAAGAGGACTACGATGCTCTCAAACACCAGAGCCTCATCGGCCCCGGCAATGCTCCCACCGATTCCTACGAGGCGGTCAGCGGGACCGTCGCGCGATGGCAGCAGGCTCTCACCATCACCGCCGGTAACATGGCGGACAACAACGTCTACAACCAGTTGAAACAGTATGTGGATATGGTGTCGCTGGCCGACTACATCATCGTAAATTCGTTCCTGTCGAATCAGGACTGGCCCGGCAAAAACTGGTACGCATTCGGACGCCGCGACGGAGCGGATGGCGGATTCAAATTCTGTCCGTGGGATTCCGAGTATTCCCTGCTCAATGTGACCGCCAATCTGGTGGGTGCGACCAACAACCTGACGCCGGCCCGCTTTTATGCGCGGTCCCGTGACAATGCGGAATTCCGGCTGCTCTTCGCAGACCGCATCCACAAACACGCTTTCAACAACGGCCCCCTGACAAAGGCCGTGATGATTGCCCGCTACACGGCGATGGCGAATCACATCGATGCTGCCATCGATGCAGAAGCGGCCCGCTGGGGGGACAACCCCAACACCCGGCAGGGTGTTCGTGACTACCGCAAATCAAACTGGATTGCCGCCCGCGACCAGGTGTTGAACAATTATTTCCCCAATCGTCCGGCCACGGCGCTCGGCTTCTACCGCTCCGCTGTGCCGAGCATGTATCCCTCGATCGATGCGCCGGAATTCAGCCAGCACGGAGGTGTGATCGATCCGCCGCTGATCACCTTCCCGACTCCGGGTACAGGCACCATTTATTATACCACCGACGGCTCGGACCCGCGGCTCGTGGGCGGCACGGTGAATCCCGCCGCCACTCCTCTCTCCGGAGGCAGCGCCACGGAATCCTACTTCGCCCTCGAAGCCACTGGCTGGCACTATTTTGCCACACCCACCGGCCTGGGAGACAGCGAGATTGCAGACGGAACTCCGCCCCACGCGTCCTACAGCGCTGCCAACTGGAAGCACCCTGACTTTGACGACAGCGCATGGCCCACAGGACAGGCAATGCTGGGCTACGGAGGCATCACCAACCGCACGGTGCGCACGACGGTCGACTACGGCCTCGATCCCGTGAACCGCTACATGACCACTTATTTCCGCAGGACGTTCACGGTCCCGGATGCGTCCAAAGTTGCCAAGTTGCTCATCGATGTCATCCGGGATGACGGCGCGATCATCTACATCAACGGGCGCGCCGCGGGGCGCACCAATATGAACACGGGCAACCAGCGCTACCAGGACCCGGCTATCGGGGACGCCAGTCCTGAAGACCAGGTGGTCCGCATCGAATATGTGCCGCCTGCCGGTCTGCTCCATAATGGCAACAACGTCATCGCGGTGGAACTTCACCAAAGCTCCGCCAGCAGCAGCGACATGGGCATCGATGTGGCCCTCCAGGGTCAGCTTTCCGGCTCGGGTATTTCCCTCACTCAAAGCGGCACTGTGAAGGCACGCCTCCGCTCGGGCACGGGAGAGTGGTCCGCTCTGACGGAAGCTTTCTTCACGGTGGCCGCCGATCCGGCCACTGCCGCCAATCTGGTGATTTCGAAAATCCACTATCATCCCGCCCCGCCCACTCCGGCGGAAATCACCGCCGGATTCACCAGCGACAAGGATTTTGAATACATCGAATTGATGAACATCGGCACCCGGACGGTGAGCCTTGCCGGACTGCGGTTCGTCGATGGAATCGACTTCACCTTCAATTCCAGCGCCGTGGCCGAACTCGCTCCGGGTCAGCGCGGCGTGATCGTCAACAACACCGCCGCCTTTACCCTGCGGAATGGAGCGGGCGTGAAAATCCTGGGCCAGTTCACCAGCGGCAATCTGAGCAACGACGGAGAAACGCTGGCTCTCGTCAACGCCGCCGGCGCCGACCTGTGGCGCTTCACTTACAATGACGGCGGCGCATGGCCGGACTCGCCGGACGGCGACGGTCCCGCCCTGGTCCTCATCAATCCTGGCAGCCCGCCCGGTAATGCCGGGATGAGCCTGCCGGACAACTGGCGTCCCTCCTCCTCCACCGGCGGCTCCCCGGGGAGCGATGACCGTATCTCTCTTGCCGTATGGCTCGCCGCACAGCCGGACCACAATCCTCTGGCTGATCCGGATGGCGACGGAGTCAGCCAGCTCCTCGCGTTCGCGACCGGAGCCCGGACCACACTCCCGGCCCAGGCCTTCATGCCCGCGATGAAGATCCAGGTTGTCGACGGTGTGCCGAATGTGCCCGTGGTTGAGATTCGGGAACTCATCGGAGGCACAGGTTTTACCTCCACCGTCGAAGTCTCTCAAACGCTCCAGAGCTGGACACCGGTGGCCATGCGGGTGGTTTCCGTGACGGATCACGGGGACGGCACCATGAGCCGGCAGTTCGCGCCCGTCGCACCGCTTCCTCCCGGCAGCACCTTCTTCCACCTCTCAGTCAAACAGACTCCGTGAGTCCCGTTTCCTAACTGTTATTTATCCACCTCTCTTTTGCAAAGCTCCCAATGCCTGCCTTCACACGAATGAATCCACCGAAACCCCCGCCCTCACGTGTTATCCGGCGTCTCGCGGCGGGTGCTCTGACATTGACGGCATGTGCCGCGATCCTCTCTCCAGCTGTTTCCAAAGCCAGCATCCTGGCCTATGAGGGATTCAGCTATACCACCGGCAATCCTCTTGCCGGGCAAAACGGAGGCGTCGGCTGGGCGGCTCCATGGGCGGGGATCAATCTCTCCGGCGGCTCCCTCAATGTGGTAAGCGGCAGCCTTGTCGCGGGAGCAGCCAGTTCTCCGCCCGGCTACGATGGAATTTCCGCCGGGCAAAGCGTCAACCTCATCAGCAACTACCGCGCCGGCCGGGCTCTGGATACGTCTGCAGGCGGTCTGTTTGGATCGAAGGGATACCGGGACGCCAATGGCCGCATCGGAGCGGACGGAAAAGTTCTCTATCTCAGCTTCATGCAGCAGGCCAACGGCACCGGAGTCTTTTACGAAATGGAGTTTCACCGGGACGACCTCGGCGACCCTGGCCGCATCGGTGGCATCGGGAATGACGCCGCCGGAACCAATGTCAATCTGCGCGCCCCCAACGGAACGCATACAGCGATTGGACCGGGCGATACCAATGTGAACTTCTACGTCGTCCGCATCGATTACAAAGCAGGCAATGACGACATCCGCGTCTACCGCAACCCCACTTCCAGCACCGAGCCCGCCGTGCCCACGCTCACCACGCTGGCGCAGGCGGATATGTCGTTTACCGGCCTTTCCTTCGGCGCGTTCAACAATTCCCGGCAGGTCGCTCATGATGAAATACGGATCGGGGAAACCTGGGCTGACGTCATCGCGCCGGCCCCGGTGGCACCCTCGTTTTCGCTGCATCCCAGGCCCACCACCAGTTTCACCGGAGGCACCGTGGCCCTGACGGCCAACGCAGCCGGCATTCCCGTGCCATCCCTTCAGTGGTATCGCGGAACCACGCCGCTTCCCGGTCAAAACAGTCCCACTCTCACTCTCTCCAACATCCAGCCTGGTGACGAGGGAGACTACACACTCCAGGCCACTAATTCCGCCAACACGGCCACCAGCAATGCGGCCCACCTGACAGTCGTCACCCGGCCGGACGGCCTGCTGGGTTACGAAGGATTCGACTACGCGACCGGTGCCGGTTCTCTCGCCGGCAAGGCGAACGGCCTCGGATGGGCCGGAGCGTGGCAACTGGTCAACAACGGCAGCGATGACGTGATCGCCGGTAATCTCACAGCCGGGGCGGGCGCACCCGCGGGATTCGATACCCGGTCTCTTGGAAACAGTGTGAATCTGACCAATGGACGCCGCGACGGGCGGTTTTTGGACACCACTCCCGGAGGCATGTTTGGAAGCCGCGGATACATCAATGGCAGCGGCCAGATCGGCGCGGACGGAAAGACGCTTTATGTGAGCTTCCTTCAGCAGCCCAATGGCACCACCTCGTTTTACGAGTTTGAATTTCACCGGGGGGACATCGGCGATCCGGGCCGGATCGGAGGCATCGGCAATGACCAGGCGGGAACGAATGTCAATCTGCGCGCGCCCGGCGGGATTCATACTCCCATCGGAGCCGGTGATACGAATGTGAACTTCTACGTCGTCCGCATCGACTACAAGGCAGGCAACGATGACATCCGCGTTTACCGCAATGCCGCTTCCAGCACCGAGCCCGCCGTGCCCACCCTCACCGCGCTGGCGCAGGCGGACATGTCCTTCAACGGCATTTCCTTTGGAGCGTTCCTCAACTCCCGCACCGTAGCCCACGATGAAGTGCGGCTGGGGGAAACCTGGGCCTCCGTGGTCGCTTCACCTTTTGCTCAGTGGCTCGGCGGCTTCACCTTCGCACCGGGAGCCGACAAGTCGCTCACGGGCGATGCTGACGGAGACGGCATCACCAATCTGGTGGAGTATGCCTTTGGAACCAATCCCACGGTTTCCGCCCCGGGTGCCATTACCTTCGCCGGCGGCACCATCACCAGCCGTGGCGGCCCTGCGATGAGTGTGGCCGGTATTCCTAACGGAGTGGATTTCCGCGCCGTCTTCGGAAGAAGGAAGGATTACCTCGCTGCCGGACTCACCTACACCGTGCAGTTCAGCGCGGATCTTGCCACCTGGGTGAACAGTGCCGCAGTTCCGGCGATCATCGCTTCGGATGCGGAAATGGACGCCGTGACGGTGCCCTATCCTCTTTTCATTACCACCCCGCGGGGCGCTGAAAAGCCCACCTTCTTCCGCGTGCTGGTGACGATCAACTAACCCTTTTCGGACTCTGACCTGTTTTCCATGAAACTCTCCAAGCATCTCAAATTTTGTCAGGCCGGCATCGTCGCATGGTTCTCCTCCGCCGGACTGGTAAAGGCCGATGTTATCTACAGCGGGTTGAACAATACCACCATCCCCGCCGATTTCACGGGCGTGCAGATCGACGTAGACGGACTGAATGGCTGGGATCTCAATCCCTTCTTTGGCGGAGTCGGCGTGGCCAACACAGACTTGTTTCAACCCGCGCGGACGGGCACCGGGAATCTCGATACGCTTCAGAACCTGCCTGTGGGCGGCACTATCGGCGCGGGCAGTCTGTTTTCGACCGGATACGGCGGTTCGCAAAACCATCTGGGCTCCACTTTCACCGCGGGCACGGACGGATACATCGGCTTCAAGCTCAACGGCAACTACGGATGGATCAGAGTTCAGTTCACCGCGAACACCGCCGGTGCGGTCGTGCGCGACTGGGCCTATGACACCAGCGGCGCGCCGGTGAACGTCGGGCGCATTCAGCAAAGCGCTCCGGTCGCGGGCACCCAGACCGTCACCCTGTCCCCTGGTGTTGGAGAGACCTTCGCGCTGGGCTCCGCGCTCACCAATACCGGGGGCAATACCAATTCCCTTATCAAAACCGGCGGCGGAACAACGACGCTGAACGGTGCGAACACCTTCTCGGGCACCACGACCGTCAGTGCCGGGACGCTCCGCCTGGGCGGCGCGAACGCTCTGCAGAACACCTCGGGCATTTCCTCCACGGGCGGAAGCCTGACGCTGAGCGGAGTGGGAGACCGCATCAACAACAGCGCCCCGCTGACTCTCTCCGGAGGCAGTCTCAGTTCCTCCGGACTCAGCGAGGCCATGGGGGCTCTCACAGTAGGCGGCGGCGGGGGCACGACTTCCGTTATCGATCTGGCGACGGGGAATTCCCTCCTCACATTTGAAAGCGCCGGCTCCACTGCCTGGAGCGGGGATCTCGAAATTTGGAACTGGACCGGCACCCGCGGACAGGGCGGAGGCACGGACCGCCTGCTCTTCTCCAGCGCCGCAGGAAACGGAAATATCAATTTGGCCAATGTGGAATTTTTCAGTGACAACGGCACCACCTCGCTGGGCACCGGCATGCTGGTGAATCAGGGTGGCTTCACTGAACTGGTGGCCGTGCCTGAACCCTCCGTCATTTTCCTTGAACTGGGGATCATCGGAATGGTCCTCCACCGGCGACGCCGGATTTAAAAAAGCCGGCCCCGTCCCCTCCCGCTCTCCTGCGGGCTTCCAGTCCTGTGTACTTTTTCTGTGCTTTCGTTGTTCCCGTCTCTCGAAAATCAAAACTCCCACTCCCGCCATCCTCTCATGAACGCCTTCTCCTTTTTCCGGCGCGCCGCTGCGGGCGCGCTTACCTGCCTTACCCTCGGCGCCGTCGTCACTCCGCGAACAGCACAGGCGACTTTGCTCGCATACGATGGCTTTGATTACACTCCGGGCACTCCGCTGGGCGGTCAAAATGGAGGCACCGGCTGGGGAGGCGCATGGACAGTGATCAATGCCAGCGGAGGGAGCCTCAATGTGGAAAGCGGGAGTCTCGTGGCCGGAGCAGGCAGTTCCCCGGCGGGCTACGACGCCATCTCCTCCGGACAAAGCGTACACCTTATCAGCAACTACCGCACAGGCCGCAACCTCGATACCTCGATCACAGGTCCCTTCGGCGCGAAGGGCTATCGCGACGCAGCCGGCAGGATCGGGGCCGATGGCAAAGTTCTCTACATTAGCTTCCTGCAAAAGTCGGCGGGCACGAGCCTGTTTTATGAATTCGAATTTCACCGCAGCGACCTCGGCGACGGGGGACGGATCGGCGGTATCGGAAACGACGCCGCGGGCAGCAATGTCAATCTGCGCGCGCCGAACAACGTCCAAACCCCCATCGGGCCCGGCGATACGAATGTGAACTTCTATGTGGTGCGTATCGACTACCAGGCGGGCAATGATGACATCCGGGTGTATCGCAATCCCACCTCTGCGACAGAACCCGGTTCTCCTTCGCTGACCATGCTGGCCCAGGCGGACATGTCTCTCACCGGTATCTCCTTCGGGGCGTTTCTCAACAGTCAGGAAGTGATGCATGACGAGGTGCGCCTCGGAGAGACCTGGGCGGACGTAACGTCGCCTCCGCCGGTAGCGCCCTCTTTTACCGGGCATCCGCGCGGCACGACCGTCTTTACCGGGAGCAGTCTCTCGATTTCCGCATCGGCCTCGGGCACGCCGGTGCCCACCCTGCAGTGGTACCGGGACACCACTCCCCTGCCCGGCCAAACCACGGCCACCCTGACGCTCACGAATGTGCAGCCTGGCGACGCCGGAGACTATACGGTCCGCGCCACAAACACTGTGAGCACTGTTACCAGCAACCCCGCGCATCTTACTGTCATCGCCCGACCGGAGGGCCTGCTGGGATATGAGGGATTCGACTATGACGCCGGCAGCAGTGCTCTGTCCGGGAAAGGAGGGGGCCTCGGCTGGACAGGCCCGTGGCAGTTGATCAACAACGGGAGCGATGACATCATCGCCGGCAATCTGACCGCAGGGCTCAATGCACCCGACGGATTTGATGCTCTCTCGTTTGGAAACTGCGTCAACCTGCCCAATGGCCGCCGGGACGGGCGCCTGCTGGACACCACTGCCACCGGCACCTTCGGAAGCCGCGGTTACCTCGATGCCTTCGGTAACATCGGTGCGGATGGCAAAACGCTCTATATCAGCTTCCTCCAGCAGCCGAACGATACGACTTTGTTCTACGAATTTGAATTTCACCGCGCCGACCTTGGCGACGGGGGCCGCATCGGCGGCATCGGCAATGACCAGGTGGGCACCAATGTCAATTTACGGGCCCCCAACAACATTCACCTGCCCATCGGCGAAGGCAATACGGGGGTGAATTTCTACGTGGTGCGCATCGACTACAAAGACGGCAACGACGACATTCGCGTCTACCGCAATTCAACCTCCGTCACCGAACCCGCCGTGCCAACACTCCTGGCACCCGCCCAGGCGGACATGTCCTTCAACGGCATCTCCTTTGGCGCGTTTGTGAACGGACGCACAGTAGCCCACGATGAGGTGCGGCTCGGAGAAACCTGGCAGTCTGTGGTGCCGGTAGGCACGCCCGTCCCCTTCACGGTCACGAATGTGAAGCGCAATCCCAACGGCACCGTAACGTTGACGTGGAATTCGGTTCCCGGCGCCACCTACACAGTCCACTACAAGTTCGATCTGAACGGTGCCGTCAGCACCTGGCCGGACGACGCCGACGATGTCGCCAGCCAGGGGCAGACCACCACCTATACCACCACGATTTCATTTACCGCCAACCCCCGCGTCTTTTTCTCCATCCGGAGAAACCCCTGACACAGGCAGACCACCTTCAGGCATGGGGATGTCAGGTTCATTGCCGGGGCTCCGCGTCGCCGTAGCTCACTCATCTCGATTTCACTTTTATTTTCATAAACGCATGATTAACCCTCATGTGTGTATGAAACTCTTTCCCCTGACGGTCCTCGCCGCATCCGTTGTTTTCACCGCCCCGCTTTCCCGCGCCAATCTCATCGGTTTATACACATTCGATGAAGCCGCCACACCGCTGAACGACAGCAGTGGAGCCAACAATCACCTCACCATTGCCGCCGGTACGGATCCCGTGTGGAGCGCGACGCTGGGTCTGGGGGGCACGGGTGCCTACGACTATTCACTCGACCGTCTCATCGCGCCCATTGATGTCAACGCGACGGCCGTACCTAAACTAACGTGGGGCGCATGGGTGCGGACGGACCTCATCACCTCCGGCACCCGGAAAATCCTCGGCCACGACAACGGAGACTGGGACCGCACGATCGGTCTCGACAACCGCACCCCCGCGACGCTGCGCTACACCACTTTTGTCGGCAACGATCCGATCAACAATCTCGGCCCGCTCAAAGGCACGCCCGGTCCGGTAAATATCACCGACTGGACCTTCGTCGCCGCGGTTTACGACCAGGAGGCAAAAACGGTGAGCATGTATGTCGATCTGGAGGCCACCTCCACCGCGGATGCCCTCGTGGCGGTCACCGAACCGGGATCGTTTGGCCCGGGAGCGACCACCTTTGCAATTGGCGGCATCAGCCCGGCCAATACCGGCGAGGCCTGGGACGGCGTCATCGATAACGTATTCGTCTATAACGAAGCCCTGCCGCCTGAGAAACTCACCCTTATTCGCAATCGCGGGCTCAATGAGTTGAAGGGCATCTACAATGACCCGCGCATCGAGGCGACACGGCCAACCAAACTCTATGGATCGCTGGCCTTCGGCACCGTCCCGGCGGTGATCAACCGGACGGTGGTCATCAAGAATCTCGGCGCGGCCAATACGCTCACGATCAGCGCTCCGGCAATCTCCGGTGCGAATGCGGCAAACTACTCGATCGTGAGCGCCCCCTCCTCCCTCGCCCCGGGAGCGAGCGGTAATCTGGTGGTGGCTCTCGCTCCAGGCCCGGACAGCGCAGACTACGCCGCCAATCTCACCATCACCAGCAATGATCCGGATTCGCCGCCCATCGTCATTCCGCTGAATGCCTCCGTCACTCACTACCTGTCGGAGAATTTGATCGGGCTCTACACCTTCGACGATTCGGCAAATCGCCTGAAGGATTCCAGCGGGTACCGCAACAACATCACAGGCACCGCAGGCACCGATCCCGTCTGGGGGCCCACCACCGGCTTCAATGGCTCCGGTGCTTATGAATTTTCTTCCGACCGGCTCATCGTGCCAATCAACGTCAATGCGACGGTGCTGCCCAGGATGTCGTGGGGCGCGTGGGTCCGCACCAATACGCTTACCAGCGGGCTCTACAAAGTACTGGGTCATGACGACGGTGCCTGGGACCGCACCATAGGTCTCGACAACCGGAACCCGGCGATCTTCCGCTACACGGGTTTCACCGGCACGGCCAACAACTCCGGTCCGGTCGAAAACACCCCCAGCCCTGTCAGTACGACCAACTGGACATTCATCGCCGCCACCTACGACAATGCGGCGCAGACCATGACCATGTTCGTGGACCTTGATGCCAGTTCGACCACCGACCCCGTCGTCGCCGTGACCGAATTAGCCGGCTTCGGACCCGGTGCCGCGACCTTTGCCATCGGTGGCATCAGCCCGACCAACGCGGGCGAGGCATGGGTTGGCGCCATCGACAATGTCTTCGTCTACAAAGATGCGCTCACTCCCGCGAAGATCACCGCTATTCGAAACCGGGGCCTGCTGGAACTGAGTAATATCCCCGTCGGTGATCCCGATATTCTTTTGAGTCCCGCAAGCCTCTTCGGTGATCTGACGGGACTGGGCCCCGCGCCGGGACCGGTTTCACGGTCCGTCACCATCTCGAATACCGGCGCGACTCAGCCCCTCACCGTCAGCGCCATCACGGTCACGGGTGCCAATCAGTCGCGCTACAGTGTCACGCCGCCGCTGCCTGCCCCCATTCCGCCGGGCGGAAGCGCGAACGTGCAGGTTGTCTTCACCCCGCCGGCCGCCGGCGGCACCTCGGTGGCGACACTGAATGTGAGCAGCAACGACGAGGATACGCCCGTGGCCACCGCCAGCCTCACTGCCACCGTCACCACGGATCCCAACGCGGACGTGCAGGCCTTCCAGCCGCTCTTCGGACGGATGACGTTCCATGCGCTGCCCGCATCCATTTCCCGCACCGTCATCGTGAAAAATACGGGAGTCGCGAACACGCTCACCGTCAATGCGCCGGTCATCAGCGGAGCTGACGCCGCCCGCTATTCCATCATTTCCACCCCTGCGAGCATCCTCCCGGGGGCGCAGGCTGAACTCACCGTCACCCTCTCGCCGCTGGCAGCGGCCACCTACTCGGCCTCCCTGCAAATCACCACGAACGACGCGGATTCCCCTGGATTCACCATCCCGCTGGACGGCTCGGTGGTCATCGTGCCCCCGGCCACGCTCACCGCGTTCTACTCCTTCGATGATTCCGCCAATCCCCTCAAAGACGACAGCGGCAATGCCCACACCCTCAGCCTGGGAATCGGTGCCGACCCCGTATGGGGAGCGACCACCGGATTCAGCAGTTCCGGAGCTTACCTCTTCACCAGTGACAGTCTGATCTGCCCCATCGATATCAATCCTGGAGTGATGCCTCAAATGTCCTGGGGTGCCTGGGTTCGCACGGACACGCTGGTTCCCGCTCTTTATAAGGTGATGGGACATGATAACGGCGGATATGACCGGACCATGGGGCTTGATCCCCGCCCCGAGAATGTGTTTCATTATACCACCTTCACCGGTACCGGAGTTGTAGCGGGAACCCCCGGACCGGTCAATACCACGGACTGGACTTTCCTGGCGGCCACTTATGACCAGACGGCCGGGACCGCCACGATGTATGTCGACCTCAATGCCGCCACCACTAACGAGCCGCTTCGCTCCGCTACGGAAGCGGCCAGCTTTGGCGCGGGCTTTGGCAACTTCGCCATCGGGGATCTCCGTCCGGATGGCGTCAGCGAACCGTGGGCTGGCTCGATCGACAACGTCTTCGTCTATTCCGGGATCCTCAGCGATGAGGAAATCCGCAATCTGCGGGACAACGGCAAGTCCGCAGCCCTCGGCGCGCAGGCCGCCTTTGAAGTGACCAACTGGCACATCAATGCCAACGGCACCGTGACTCTCACCTGGCGATCCGAGCCGGGCGCGCTCTATACCGTTCGCTACAACTTCGATCTCACGAATCCAGTGAACGCGTGGCCCGATGACGCCGACGACGTCGTCAGCCAGGGTGCCATCACCACGTATACCACCAATATTTCCTTCGCTGCCAACCGCCGGGTGTTTTTCTCTGTGCAGAAAAACTGATAATTGGATGCGATAACGCAAATCCCTATCGAAACGGCACAGCGTCTGCACAGGCTCCGTATGCACGGAGCCGGGCCTTTTTTGCTGGCAGACCGCATTTTTCTAACAGTAAATTATATGGCATGAATTCCATCCATAGCCGTTGTGAAGTGTGCGGCGAGCTTCTTCCTCCACCGCACAAAACAGGCGGTCCGGAACGCCGCACCTGCAGCGATGCCTGCCGTCAGCGCAAAAGCCGTCAGCACAAGGCCAGCCCTGTCCTCCCGGCGGCGCCAAATCCCGCCCAGCTTAGAGCCTTCCTCGCCCGTCATTCGCGGATGTAGCCGCACCCGCGAATCCTATTGGGCGGGAGGATCGCTGTTCGTCAGGAAATTCAGAATAGTCTCCTTCACCGGCCATCCCCCCGGCTGAGCAGGCGGGGTGTCTTTGAGCTTGCTGACGGCTTCCCGCAACTCGCTGAGGCGGGCGTTGTCGGAGACTTTGAGAAGAGATTTGGATTTCTGAAGGTCTGCCCAGGTGTCGACAACACTGTTCCAGAAGGCCCCGTCCTTTTCCCACATTTTGCGGGCGGGGGTAAAGTCCACCTTGTCCTTCTCGTCCGGTTTGACGCGGCGATAGGTATTGACGCCCAGTTCGCGGGCGATGACGCCGGTGACTTTCCCGTCGGCGACCACCGTCTTGGTATTGTCCTGCTCATGCACCCAGCCCTGAGGAGTCAGCGTGTGCCGGTTGGTTCCGGCGACCACCTGGTATTCCTTGCTGCGGCCGGACTCGCGCCGGGGGAGCGGCCGCCAGGTTTCGCCGCTCGTCCAGGAGGAAATGCCGGCCCGGTGCTGCCAGCTGCCCCAGCTTTCATAGCGCGGACTGTCGTCCACCTGGGTCACCAGCTGCGTCCAGGTGCCGCGGGCCTCGTCAGCCGTGAGATCCCGCATGCGCCAGGTATTGGAACCCTGAAATTCACAGATGCGCGTATCCTCGTAGGTCCATACCTGCCGCCAGTGCTTGATGACCATGCCATCCGCCACGAGCAGGTGCTGCAGTTCAATGTGGCGGGGTTCGTCTTTCGCCACGACCACGAGTTCGTGAGCAGCCTCGGTGTAGGGTTTCTTCAGTGCATAGTCCGCCTTCAGCGCGACCGTTTCCTCAAAATGGAACGTGACGGCGAACTCTCCCGCCATGCCGAGAATAGCAGTGCGGTCCTCCGCGGGAGGAGCGTCAGCGAAGGCGGAGCCGGCAAACAAAAGAGAAAGGAACGGGAGGAATTTCATGGAGTTCGAGGGTGTGGGTAAATGAGTTGGAATCTAGCGTTCTTCCCTCCACTCACTGATCCGCCATCGATAGAAGGCATCCAGTGATGGCCGGCCCTGCCCGGGCGCAGCATAGTCGGGAATATTGCGATCGGTCAAATCGAGGTCACGCCGGATGAGACAGGATCCCCGTTGCCGCGCAGCGACTGTATCCGCGGTAAGGTCGATCCTTCCAGGATCACCGGTGCGGTCGGGGCGAATCGTTTCCGCGATATAGTGAACGCGGAAGACATTGCTGCGCGTGGTGAACCGGGGATAAAGGTCGGCGTAGGGACGCTCTTTGGTATTGTCGCCGGTGAGCCGGTGGCGGTTCCAGTATTCCTTCAACTGCGCCGGGGTCTCCGCGCCACTGCCCTCAGGCACGAGCGGGTGTTCGCAGATTTCACCGGGAGTCAGAAACACGCGGCCCGTGTTGAAGACACTCTGGTCCCAGAGTTTGATGGTCGCCGCCGCATCGATGAAATGCCGGAAGGCCTCGTGCCCCCCGGACTTGTATGTCAGAGCTGCACTGTCCGGGATGGCCATCAGCGTCTCTGCCTTCATGGCGGCGTGCAGCGCCGTGCTGCGATGGATGTAACTGAATGGCACAAGGTGATGATTCAGGTTGATGCGTCCCGCCGTTTCCAGGGCGCGGCTCAACGGCTCCGGTTCCAGGACCGGCGTCCAAAACAGGTCGAGGAGCAAATGATCCGGAGGCGTCTTCGCTCCATAATGGTCCGGCTGCGGGCGGAAGAGGAGCGTTTGCCAGGGCACCTGGGAAGCCGCACCCGTAGGCAGACTGCCGAACATGACCGCTGAGGGAAACATGCGGTGCGCCGAGAATACGTCAGGGCTCACTGGCGGCACCTCCGTTTCATCGCTGGCTTCGCCGGGGGAGAAATAAGGCAGCCCGCCGCCGGCGAGCGGCCGGAGATTCCCGTCATCAGGCCGGTTGATGTAGGCTCCGTCCGGCGCATTGCCGAGCCCATTGTCAAAATCGCCGGTCATGTCAGGCCGGGCCGGGCCGCGGATACCGCCATCGAGCCGTGTCCAGTCACACAGAACAGCCGATGGCCACTGCGCGGTCACGCCATTGACGACTGCCCACGCCGCCTGGCTGTCGTCCTCCGGGCGAATGGGCGCATCGGGTGCGCTGGCAGGACTGAGGGGCAGCTTTCCAAAATACCCTACCGACTGCGGATTGTCCGGCGTCGCCTCCTGAGGTTCCAGCCCCATGATTTTCGTCCGCGCCTGAGGCGATGGTTCCCGCAGGGAGTGAGCGAATCTCGCCAGCCCCCAGAGGGGATGGGTGACGAAGACCGGATGGCCGGCGTTCTTATTGGAACTGTCCGCAGGAGCTTCGGTCCTGCGTTGCATGGCCAGCAGGCGATAGTCGCCGTGGACCGGCACCAGCGACTGCACTACATCGCCGGAGGAGAACAGTTTCTGCCCGTTTCGCGCCAGCCGCAGCCGCTTTTCCACGGTGAAAGCCATGCCCTCTTCCGGCAGCGACGGAATCGGGAGGCCGGAAGGCACCACGCCTCCAATATCCGGAATATCCAGCGGGATGACCTGCAACAGATCACCCTGCCCGGCCCGGCCGGATGCGGCGCTGCCGGGGTCATCATAGACCGAAAGTTTCAACTGAAGTCCCGGCTCTGCGGCGGAACCGGAAAACCGGAGCTTCATCCCGGGTTCAGTGGCGTGAGGAACCACGACCGGCTTGAATGTGATCACGCGCTCTGTCAGAGCACGCACCCCGGCGGCACCGCCCCAGGCTGTCCAATAGCGGGGAGGCTCGGGTGACGACTGCGCCGTGGGCTTTGTCTGGAGCGGCAGGAAATTCTCGTCATTCAATGTCATGTGCGGCCACGGAGCAGAGGGGTCCGGCTCCGCACCCCGGGCTCCACCCGTGAGCGAAAAGCTGACGTAGGGCCGGTAGTCGGCCCACCCGTGTGACGGAACGAAGGCCTCGATCAACATCGCCACATCCAGTTCGCGATCGCCGGGCAGCAGAAGCCGCAGGCGGTTTTGGCCCGAGGGTTCGCCCGCAATGCGGCCGTCCGGCAGAACCTCGGCGCGGCAAACAAAGAAGAGTGCCACCTCACTCACCGTGAGCATCCGGCCAGGGCCTTTGGATTTTCCTTCATCCGTAAGAGGCGCGATCTGGCCAAAACCCTGGGGAGCATTGCCGGGACAAAGAATGGGAAACTGAACGGTCGCCGCCAGTTGCCCGTCTGAGAAGTTGGCCGCCCGGATATAGTCGAGCATACTCAGGAGGATGCTGTCCCTGTCCGGTCCGTATTTGTCCGCGAAGGAGCCAAAGTCCTCCCTGGGCCGCACCCAGCCCGGCACCGGTTGAGAGGTGAGCTGGCGCAGGTAATTGAGGAGCGCCAGATTTTCGCCGCTGTTCGCACGCTCCAGATCCCATGCGCCATCGCCCGGGCGGAGACGCTGCATATAGTATTTCCGGCCTCCGACGGTCGAAGCGCGGGCGATTCCATAGTCGTAGTCCGTGGCCCGCTCAATGGGGCCGCCGTGCGTTTGCACGGACAGGTCGGTGCTTCCATGGACCGGCCAGAGGGCGATGCGCGGCGTTCCAAAAAGCGTCGTTTCCGGAGCGGCACTTTGAGTTGTCAGGAAAAAATGACTGTGAGCCAGCCGGGACACGGCTTCCGGATGTTGCAGAAAGAATGCCTGTTTTTTACGGACCTCCCCACCCCGCCGGGGTGCCGGATCCCAGAGCATTTCGCCGATGCCGGTATAACCCGCGTGCAGCGGTTCTCCGGAGAGAGGCGCCACCGAACCCGCGGTATCGATTCGCGGAGACTGTGTGCCGCCAAGAGAGGTGGACGGCCATTCTGTGCCGCTTCTCAGGCGGGCCAGCGACCACAGTGATGCGGTATCGGACAGACTGAGACTGGAGAACTTCCCGTTCGCGGCGCGAGCCTCCGCAGCAAAACCCTGCGGGTGAAAACGGCGGCCCGGCATGAGCACGCTGCTCAGGCAAACACCTGCCGGGTGCCCGGGCTGGCGCTGGTATTCCGCCCGGAGGGGCTGGTTGGCCGCGAGATCCCGCTCCTGGTCCGTATCGGCGCGCGGTGTATCCCAGAAGGCTCCCTCGCCCGCAGTGTTCACGTTGATCTTGCAGGATTCGTCGTCTGTCCAGAAAGCAAAGCGGGCGATGATCCGGTTTCCAGCCGTGGCCGCCCCGCCGCTGAATCCGGTGAAACGGCCACTGCGATCCACCGTGCCCATCGTTCCGTCTTCGAGTTGATAGACCCAGCGCACCGGCATCGGCAGGCGCTGCGCATCTTCATCCCGGTCCGGTCCCACCGTGCCCGCCGGTGCGCGGTGCACCGTATAATCAAATCCTTCGACGGAGCGCTGAGGATTCGAAGTCATCGCCCTCGGGTCCACGACGGGAAACGTCAATGTTGGAGGGGTGCCGGGACTGTGATCCCTGAGGATGGGTTCGTTCAAATCCACGAATGCCTCCGGTGACGTGTTCCAGTCGCGGGGCACATCGTTCTCCACATCATCCGCGTCGCGGACAATCATTTCCTCCGCGGTGTAAAGTTTGAACAGCCGCTGGAGAGAGCCATCCATCCGGTGAACCCGCACGGCTCCCGGCTGGCCAGTCCATGGAGCGGGAATGCCCGTGGCGGCGATTTGTGACGTGGCTTCACGCAGTTGAGCCAACGCCAGGTTCACCGCCGTGTCCGCCACGCTCTGCACCTGCATGATGTCTTCCGTGCCCATCGCTTCGCGGCGGCGCTGCACCGACATTCCGAGCATCGTCACCACAAGGACCGTCATCAACGCCACCACGGCGAGGACAAGCAGGATCGCCACACCGCGCCGCCCGGGGTGCTTTGAAAGCGATTTGAGAGCCTGCAAGTCCGAACCGGTCATTCCGCCTTGATGGACATAAAGAGTTTACCCTGGGAGGAAAGAGGCGTGGTGCTGCGGGTGGTGACGAGCGTGGTCCCGTCCGCCTGCAACTGGCGGCTGACTTCAGCAGTTACCCCCGGGATCGAGTTGGTATTGTCGCTCCAGGTCATGAGGTCACTGGAAACCCTCACTTTGTAGGAAATGTCAGGAAACTCTCCGCCGGTTCCCTGACGCCATGTCAGGGCGGCATAGGACTGACCGCCCACCGCAACCACCGAAGGCACGGGAGTCATGCGCAGAGTGTCAGCGCTGTAGGGATCGCCCCCGAAGGCAAACTCGGTAAAGTTGTCCGCGCCGTCACTGTCAGGATCGGCAGCCGGTCCGCTGACAGCCTCATTGGTATTGTCCGCCGGTTCGCCGATGATGACATTGGAATGGAAAAACACCGCGTCGCGCCAGTCGTCGTAATTCTCCGGCGCAAAGAGCGCAACGATGCTGACATCGCCGTCCGCGAAGGTCACCGGCAGTTCGGTATCCGTGACGAGAGTATTATTATAACTCCAGCCGGTATGCGCCCAGCCGGGCGAGGGATCGCCGGTGAGATGCAGCGTCCTGCCGGGCAAAAAGAAACGCTCCTCCGCCCCGGACGGCAGATTTTTGCTGACGATTCCAAGCCTGCCATAGCGCACTATGGGCCGGGTGTCGCTCAACAACAGGTATCCGAGTTCCTGCACGAACGGGCCGCTGCTTGCGACATCGAGTTGCGCCTGCCACAGGGGCATGGACGAATCCGGAGCGTTAAAGACCAGTTTGAAATCGTGGACGCCCTTGCCGGTAAGATTCCACTGGAAAGCGGAAACAAGGCGCTCCGCAAAAGCGCCGCTCTGAGGGTCATCCAAGGCCTTGAATTGAGCAGGCAGGCTGACCGTTTCACCCTGCTGAGTGAAGACGAGGCGAATGTTGTTCAGGTCAAACCGGCGGCCACCCGTCTGCGTTTGGAAGATGACGTTCGTAACCTCCGGAGCGCCCGGAACAGCCTGCGCATAGCGCGTTTCAAATGCCGTCGCGGCGGCGAAATCATAGAGTGCTCCCGAAGAGGTAACGAAACAGGTGGCACTTCCGTTTTGAACAAGCACCGCCTGCGGCGCCAGGAGCGTGGAGGCATTCCCATCATCATCCTTGCCCGTCGAGAGCGCCGGCGGGTTGTTGTAATTGAAGTTGTAAGTCTGCCCGGCGGGCTTCTGAAAAAGGTCCCAAAATGCGAACTCCGTCCCGCCTCCCGCGCGGATGCCAGGAATGACGAACTGGCCGGCGCTCTGGGCGTAAATTACACCGCCGGAGGCAACCAGCCCTCCGGCGGCGGCACCAATCAGTCTGACATAACAGCGGGAAAAGCGTTGAAGCGTGGATCGAATCATGGGGGAATAACTCCGGCACTCTACCGGCTGCCCGTGTCACCCGCTGATGATCGGATGCACTCTTCCCCGCGTGATATGCGAAAGCGCATCCCGCCGTCAGAAACGCGCATCTGAACACCGGTCCGTGCCGCCTTCCCTTGTGCTCAACCGGTCACAGAGGCGTTATTCCCTGAAGCGCACCAAAACTGACACGGCACATGATGTCGACGAAGTCGCGCATCCAGGCAGAAGCCGCCGATTCCTTCGAAGTGGCTGCATACAAGGCACTGCGCAGACCGCGCTTTCCCACCGGAAGAGCCGCCACGTACCCCCGGTCCAGAAAAGGCTGCACGGCCCAGCGGGGCATGGCTGCGATTCCCCGGTGACTGGCGACGAGCTGCAGGATGGCAACGGTGAGTTCCGTGGTGCGGCGTTTGCGCGGTTCCACGCGGGCGGGAATGAGAACCTGCCGGAGAATGTCGATCCGGTCATCCGGAATGGGATAGGTAATCAGCGTCTCTTTGGAAAAGTCCCGGGCGGTCAGGAACGGCTTTTTCGCAAGCGGATGTCCGCACGCCACCAGGGCGGAGACCTCATAACGAAACAAAGGATGAAAAACCGTATTGGGTCTGCTGAGAGCATGAGAGACGATCACCAGATCCGCCCGGTCCGTGTGCAGCAGTCCCACGGGGTCGGCATGAAACCCCGAAACGAGATCCTGCTCCACCTCGGGCCAGCGCTCACGAAAGGCGTCCATACTGGGCATCAGCCAGTCGAAGCAGGAGTGACACTCGACAGCAATCCTGAGTTGGCCAGTAAGTCCTCCGGCGATGCGGGAGAGATCGCGCTCGGCTTCGCCCACCTGCTGCTCAAGAGCGCGGGCCAACTGGAGCAGACGCTGACCCGCGGGCGTGATCCGGAGCGGCACGGTCTTGCGCTCAAACAGAGGAAGGCCGTAAAGATCCTCCAGCACCTTCACCTGATGGGAAACTGCGGGCTGGGTCAAATGTAGGCGGGCAGCCGCGCGTGAAAGGCTCTGGGTCTCCGCAATGGCCAGCAGGGTGCGAAGATGGCGAAGCTCAAGAGGGGGAAGGGCGGAGCGGGACATAAATTTTGAGAATGTTGAGTGGCATAAACATGAATTATGCGAAAGCACAAACCCACGGAAGCTGATGCCGCATGACCAGCATCCACGCCCACATTTCCGGCTACCCGCGCATAGGAGAACAACGCGAACTAAAGAAAGCGACCGAAGCCTTCTGGAGCGGACAGATAGAACTCCACCAGTTGGAGGAGACCGGACAAAAGCTGAGACTCACGAACTGGAGGAAGCAGCGGGAGGCGGGAATCGACCTCGTCCCGTGCAACGATTTTTCGTTTTACGATCAGGTCCTCGACATGTCCTGCCTGTTAGGCAACGTGCCTTCCAGGTTTTCGTGGAAGGGCGGACCGGTGCCGCTGGACATTCTGTTTCAAATGGCACGGGGCGGCAAGGCTCAGGGAAACGAATGCTGCGGCGGGGATACCTTCGCGTGCGAGATGACGAAGTGGTTCGATACGAACTATCATTACATCGTCCCGGAATTCCGGTCAGATACTGTCTTTGCACTGAGCGGGACCAAAGTGTTCGACGAATTCGCCGAAGCCAGGGCGGCGGGTTTCCGCGCGAAACCGGTGCTGATCGGGCCGGTAACGTATCTGGCCCTGGGGAAGGCGCAGGAGCCCGGATTCGATCCCTTTACGCTGCTGGACAATCTCACCGGAGTGTATGAGAAAATCCTGGGCAGGCTCTCCGCTCAGGGAGCGGAATGGGTCCAGTTCGACGAACCGGTGCTGGCTCTGGATTTGTCTCCGGACAAACGCGCCGCGCTCCACGACGTGTATCGCCGGCTGAAGAAGGCCGCGGGGCCCTGCCGTGTGCTGGTCGCATCCTGCTTTGGACCGCTGCGGGAAAATCTTCCGGACTTTCTGAATTTGCCCGTGGATGCGCTGCACTTTGACGCAGTGAGGGGAGCCGGTGAACTGGATGGTTTTCTTGCCCAGTTTCCGAAGAACAGGATCCTTTCGCTGGGCGTGGTGGATG
>DATAIE010000536.1:0-9892 GCA_036262875.1 Verrucomicrobiales bacterium | reverse complement strand
CGGCAGGGACGGAATCAAGGAGGGCGTTCAGTTCATGAAGCGTAATGATGCCTATCCCGTCGAACCGGCCGTTCCAGCGGCGGCCGGCAACTTCCCAAAGCAGTTTCGCGGCCCGGGCCACATCCGGCTGCGGCTGGCGGCTGAGGGCGAGCGCCAGATCACGGCGGCTTTGCGGTTCCTCCGGCCGCATGGTCAGGACTTCCTCGAAGAGAGGCACCGCGAGATCGAAGCGCTTCAACTGTTGCAGGCGATAGGCGAGAATGCGAACGAGCGGAGCACTCTCATAATCCATCTCCGCCAGATTGGAGAGGATGCGCAGCGAGAGCCGGTCATCCTTTTTCTCTTCACGGAAGAAGTCGGAGCAGTCGAGATAGAAGGCGGAGCTGGCCGCATTGGCCTTCCGCTCCTCCAGATAAGCGGCGTAGGCATCCGCCGCCGTGCGTATTTTTTTCAGATAGGGTGTATCCGGATTCCATGGCTTGACTTCGATGCGGGATTCGAGGCTTGTACGGGAATCACGCGATTCACCGCCCAAGGCGTTCTTCGCACGTGTGGCATCTCCGTCGGATTTGGGCGCGGCGTCACTAAGGGGTTCCGCGGCGGCCAGAGGAGGCGGAGCGGCCGGAGAGGGTGAGCGAAGCTCTGCGGGCCGGGGCATGGGCGCTCCATTGCCCCGCTCCCTGCCACCGAAGCCACCACCCCGAAACGAGTCCGCCGCAGAGGATTCCGCGACCGGATTGGGACCGGTTTCCGGAGCGGCTTCGAGGCGTTTTTGACGCAGCGTGTCGAGTTGCATCATTACCCCCACTGCTTCCTTCTCCCATGCGGTCCGGCTGCCGCTTTCCGCTCCTTCCTTCAGCCACCGTTTCGCGAGCGACTGCGCCTGCTCTGCGATCGAACGGGCGAGCTTCAGATCAGAATCCGTCAACGATTTGAACGAACCGGAAGGACCGACAAGTCGGGCCAGCGCCTCCGTTTCCCGCTGTGCGGCGGGCGCGAGCACCGTCTCCAGCCACGGATGGCGTTTCGCATGCCATTCACGGAATTCCTTCCACTGCTTCGCCAGTTCCTGGAGATAGTCCTTGTCCTGCTGCGGCGGAATTTGCTTTTTCAATTCACCGGCGAGTTTTAACCACGCCTCGCGCAATTCGGGCTCCGGCGGCTCGATGTTATAGCGGGCGTAGTCTTCTATGCGCTCCAGGACCAGCAGCGAGGTAAAAGGTGTGACGAGGCCATTGTCTTTGCCCAGTTGAGTGATAGCCGCCTCGTTCTCCTTTGGTTCAGGGAGCAGTTCGGCGATGCGCTTTTGTGCCCATACACGTTTCACAAACGCTCCGCGCTCCGGCTCCAGTGCGCCGGAGGGATCCAGCGTGACGCGCTGCGAAACCACAACATCCGTGCCATAGCCGAAGGTCAGTTCCATCTCCGTCTTTCCTTTGTAGCGGCCGGCAAGCGTGAAGCCCCGGGTGACCGCCACGGGCAGGGCCGGGGCGGTGTCCATGGCGGCTCCTGACAAAACTTTCACTCCCAGAAAACGAAACACCTGGCCCCGCAGAATGCCCATCGCATCGGCATCGGAAGTGGTGAGCAGATTCACGGCCTGTCCCGCTCCGCTGCGCGCAATGCGGTCCAGCACGGGATAGTTCGCCGCCTGCGCCGCGTGCACTGTAAAAACCGGGATGGCTTTCCCATCCGTCCGCGAGAGCTTCGGTGCCGAAGGGCCAAAATTCGACTGCCCGTCTGTAATCAAAACGGCCATTTGTGATTCCGGAACGGACGCCACATTGATGGCCCCCAAAGAGGTGCCGCCATCGAGCGGGGCCGCCCGGAGCACTTCCAGCAGCGGGGCCGCATCGCCGTCCTTGAGCGCAATGCTCTGCACAGGATCCGCTTCGTTCCGGAAAACCACCAGATCCACCGCGGTGGCACCGGAATCCTTAAGCCATGTCTTCAGAAAGTTCATTTCCTTTTCCCGGTCCCGCAGCGGCGCGCTGCCGGAGGCATCGTAAAACACGGCCACGCGGGACAGCGGCGGAGCCGGCTTCACCGGCGGACTCACGGGCTCCACGCGGACTGTGAACCATCCCTGCGCCGGCTCCAGCCGGTCGGGCACCATAAAAACGGTGGGCGTGTTAGGCTGTTTTGGCACCGTGAAGGCGAGCGGATTCGAAGGCGTGTATTTTTCCTTCTTCAACTCCGCCACAAAACTGTCATTCCATTTGGTGAAAGTAAGCGGTTCGCTCTTGTCGGCATCGCTGATGGGAATGCCCTCCTGCTTCACCGCCTCCACGCGGGCGCTAAAGGTGCCGATCTGCTCCTTCCATCCCAGCGGCAGCACATACCTAAAACCTGTGCCGGTGTCGGCAAGTTCCTGCTCAAAGGAAATGGCCACCTTCTTGATCCCGTTGGCGGGAATCGGATACAGCCGGGTGCGGAAAACATTTCCCTTCGTCAGTTCCGCCAGGCCGGGATCGACCCCGCGGCGCACAACGTCTTCAAAAATCTCCCGTCCCTGGTCCTTGGGCACAGCCACAGCCTGCCGCATGCGACCATCGACCTCGAGTTCGTAGCCGGAGACACTCTGGCCTTCGCCGAGAGGGAAGACGAGTTCTCCTTCGATCACGCGGCCGTTGGGATTGTGGAACGCGAGTTCCATCCGGGTGGTGGCGAGGTGACCGCGGACTTTGATATCCACCGATGCCGCACTCAGCGACATAGGCTTCAGTTCCGGACGCACCCACACCACAGGCGGCGGCGGGGGAGGCGGAAACGGCGGTGGCGGGATAAGCCGCTTTCTGGCGACATCATCGGACTGACCGGAAACCGGAAGTCCCGCAAAAGCCGCCAGAGACAACAACACGACAGAAAGCAATTGGGAGCGCATGGCGCAGGGGAAGGTTGAGGTTGAACGCCCTCATGGTAGTCCCCTTCCATCCGTTCGTCGCGCCCGGGGTTGTAAAAATGGTGTCTGTGCCGCGGCGGCACGGCTTCTGCATTTCCTCAAAATTCCAGGACCAGTCCGTCATACGCCACCTGGACTCCTGGCGGCAGTTCCGCAGCGAGGGCCGCGTGGCCCAGGTCGTGGGACAGATGCGTGAGCCATGTCGTCGCGGCCCCCGCTTTCCGTGAGGCCTCCAGCGCTTCCTCCACATTGAAATGTGTGGGATGCACCGTGCGGCGCAGCGAATCCACGATGAGGACATCCAGCCCCTTCATCATAGCGAGCGTCGTGTCCGGGATGGCCTTGCAGTCGGGCAGGTAACCGATGCGGGCACCGTCCCGGTGCTGGAAAAGAAACCCCGTCGTCATCACCCGTCCGTGCTCGACCGGCAGGGGCGTCACCACCGTCCCGCCCAGTTGAAACGGGCCGCTCACTTCGTGCGGACGCGGCTTGAGATAGCCGGCATAGCGGTTGTTCCCGTTAAAAGCAAAATCGTAGACCCTGCGCAGCGCCGTCAGGGTTTCCGCAGAGGCGTAGACGGGAATCTCCTGATCCTCTCCAAAGGTGAAGCGCCGCAGATCGTCGAATCCCATAATGTGATCCGTGTGCGGATGCGTGATGAGCGCCGCATCGAGATGGCGCACACCCGCGCGCAGGCATTGCGTGCGAAAGTCCGGCCCGGTATCCACCACCCATTGCAGTTCCGGCGTCTGCATCCAGAGCGCGCAGCGCAGGCGCTTGTCACGCGGATCGGTGGAAAGGCAGACCGCGCAGTCACACCCGATCATCGGTACCCCCGTGGAGGTTCCGGTGCCGAGAAAGGTAATGGAAAGGCCAGTGAGCGGCGGCATGATCTCCTCCCGTATCGTTCACAGAGCCGCGGCGTCCAGCGGAGACCGCGCCCTGGAGCCCCGCTGCGAAAGGCCTGCCTTCTCCTTCATCATTCCCCTTGCCGCCGGGCTTCCTGTCATTCAGGATGCGCCCGCCCGCCGCGATGCGCCGGGTCTTATGACTGTGGGGGTATAGCTCAGTTGGTAGAGCGTCTCGTTCGCAATGAGAAGGTCAGGGGTTCGAATCCCCTTACCTCCACCATGTTAAGCCCCGGCGGATTAATCGTGCCGGGACAGTCGACTGAACACGAGGTATTCAGAGCGTGCCGGGAAAGCGAAATCGAAAAGCTCCCGAAGCGAAATATCCAACCCTTTGGATTTTATCCCGCCGGGGCGAAGGCCCGCAACCTGCAAAACTGGTTCATATTATCCAGACGATACCCCTTATCCCATGAAACAAAACCAAGCCTCAGGCGGGCACCAAAAACCCCATCGCTCTCCGGATCAGGACCGGGAAGGTTCCCACCGGAACCAGCAGGGTCAGACGCAACGAAAGGAAGGAAATAACGGCGGACCTGGTCCCGATGGAAGGCGCGATGGCGAAGCCTATCTCCACCCCGACGAGCAGCGCCGGGCGCACCCTCAAAAACAGGAAAGCACCGCGCAGGAGCGGGTGGGCGCTGACTCGAAGTAAATGCCGTTTAATTCAAAAACGGCTTTAGGTCCACTGGTCCGCAACGTGCAGCACCTCCTGTCGGATACAGAGAACCCGTAAACTGCCCCTCTATGAAACTTTCCAAAACACTCATCACTTTCTTTGGCCTTATCCTCGCAGGCAGTGCCTGTGCACAGGCTCCGGTCCCTGCCCGCGGGCCCGGTCAACAGCAGCCTGCCGCGCCGGGCACGCCGGTCCCGCCCGCACAGCCACCCGCGGCAAAGGCTCCCGCAGCGGAAGCCTCTGCCCCTGTCACTGAAGAGGAGTTCGTAAAGACCGCTGCCAAGTCGGGCAACCATGAGGTCATGGCCGCCACTCTCGCCACCACCAAGGCCACAGATAAGAAGGTAAAAGCCTTCGCGGCGATGCTCGTGAAGGATCACACCGCTGCCAACAAAAACCTCGCGGCGGTCGCGGCGGGAATGAAAATCCCGCTTCCGAAAGAGGATCCGGAAGGCCAGGCGAAATACGATGCTCTGGGCGCCAAAACCGGAGAGGAGTTCGACACTGCATTCCTCGAGGAAATGAGAATGGGACACGACAAAAGCATCGCCCTGTTCGAATCCGCGAAGGGAACGGCGAAGACTAAAAGCCTGGTGAACTTCATCGATAAAACGCTTCCGGTGATCAAAGGCCACGCTGATAAAATGGCTAAAATGAAATCCGGTCCCGCAGCCGCCGACAAGAAACCCTCGGGCACCGACGCCGCCAAAGGACCTGCTCCGAGGTAATTTGTCAGGATCACCAGACCGCTCTGTCCCGCATCTCTAAATCAGCCCCGTTCGGCCACGCCCGGCGGGGCGCTTTTGTTGTTCAGGTCTCGTTTACTGCAAATAGTATCGATGCCGGCTCCCGTTCGGGATGTGGTATGATTTACGCAACAGACCGGAAAAACTCTTCCACCTGCATGCATTTTGTTCCTGCCGCTTCCACTCTGGAAATCCCGCATCCTTACGATCCTGAATACTGGAGGCGGCGTTTTGCATCTGAGCCCTATGCCACGCAGGACGACCGCTTTGAGGACTTCGAGCCGGCTTACCGGTTCGGTCATTCCCTGCAGGGTCAATTTGATGACTTCGATCTCTGGGAGGATGAGACCGCCTCGCTCTGGGATACCGTGAAAGGCGACTGCCGCATTCCGTGGGAACGGGCGAGGCAAGCCATCCGGGCGGCGTGGGAAGAGGCTGAGCGGCGGGCACAATCCCGTTTGGATGCGGCTCTCCAGCAGGGTGCAGAAAAGATCGGTGAATTTGTCCACAGGATGAAGGAAGCCGTACTCACAAGACCCACAGAGTGCGTGTTGGCGGCAGCGGCAGGCGGTTACCTGGGGGGCAAGCTGCCTGTGAGGTCTCTTTTCAAGGGAGCTATGGGTGCCGCTTTAGTCCTCGCGCCAGGCGGGCTGCTTGCTCTTGGTTTGTGGTATGCCGGCCGACGGATCAACGGGTCGCAAAATCAATCCGTATGCACCGCTCCCGTAATCATGCCGGACGGGATGGAGACTGCTGATACGGTGGGAGCAGTGATTCTCACCGACGTCGCATGACGCGTGTCCGGCCCGGACTCGCGCGTCACCCGGAAGAAACGGCGGGATTACCGCCGCGATGAAATTGCCACTTCCGTTCGACAGTCCCGTCGGCTCTGAACAGGGTAAGAGATCCCGCTCTCCGGGAGACGATATCGGTGGAGGATTCCACGGCGGCCTCCTTCGATTTCCAGGCGGCGAGAGAAAACTCCTGGTCTTCACGAATGAGTTCCCACTCGCCCGCCGGTGAAAGCTTAAGGTGGTACCCCTTCATGGCGTGCTCAGCCAGGAGATTCCACCGGATCGTTTACGCGGAGATAACTGCATTCATCAAGAGTGCCGTCGGTCCGCTGGATGATCAGAGAGCCGCCCTCGTGCTCGACTGCGCGCCGCGATCCTTCGACCGCCGCTTTCTCGTTTTCATAAGTGGCGATCACTGCGCCCTCCCCGGACTTCAGTTCCCATTTATCGCCGTTCGGAATGAGCTGGAAAATTTGCATTCCAGGGGAGGTGCATACGGCATGCCCCGTTTGCCGCACCATTCCGGCGTAACTGGCGGCGATGGCTTCGCAGATGCAGGAGGCTTAGGCCCGGGAGCGGGCATTTTGCGTGGCGGCGCTGTGCATTTTCAACAGGCTGCGTCTCCGCCACGCGAAACGGACAGGGGCCAGCAGTGGCACGGTCCCTGCAAGAAACTGTCCGCTCGCGTCGAAGAGGCCACGCCCTGCGAGCAATTCTTCCCACACTGTGCCCACGGGTGCGACTTACGTTCTGGCCAGCGTCTGCGTCGCGCCCGTGGGCCTCTCTATCGAGGGAGGCCGCGGACAGCGGCGCTCCCCTTCCAGAGACTCTTTCCGGACCTTACTTCTTCTGCTGTTTCGCCAGCTGTTCCAGGTAGTCCAGCAGACAGGCGAAATCCTTGATGGTCATTTGATTCATCAATCCAGGCGGCATCAGGCTGTTCGGCAGTTTCTGACGCTCGGCGATGTCCGCCACGGCGATCTTCTTTTCGGCGCCCACCTGATTGCGAATAACAACCTCCGTGGCGCTCTCCTGGACGACGAAACCCATTTCGGGATCGCCCTTCTTCATGATGAAGAAGTTCGTCACGAATCCCTGCGCAATCGTCTTGTTGGGATCGAGAATATTCATCGCCAGATCAGGGCGCTTGTAGGTGTCGGCGATGTTGCCGAGAAACGGGCCGCGGGGCGGCGCGTCCTTGCTGACGGTGTGGCAGTTCACGCAGGTGGCCTGCTGGAAAATCTGCGCGCCGATGGCGGGATCGCCTTTGGTCTTCAGCACCGCGGCGACAACGTCCTCGATTTTCATGGACTCAATCTTCGGGGCGTTGGCGTCTGCGGGATCGAGCTTGAGAGCGCGCACGGCCCGTTCCGCCGCGGCGGCGACGGCTTTGTCAGGATCCTTGAGCGAGGCAAGGACTTTGGAGGACCAGGGACGGTGCCTGATCTCAGCGATCGCGGAGAGAATCTGCGCGCGCCGGGCGGGGTTCGCCCAGCCGGCTTCCAGGGCTCTTGCGGAGAGCTCGCGGGCCTCCGGAGCGCCGGTAGTGCGGGCGCTGAGGGCGAGGAGAGCGGCATCCGCCCATTGACTGGAGGAACTGCCGGGCTTCGCCGCGAGTTCTTCAAACCACGTGTGGAAGTTCTCCAGCTTCGGAGCATTCAGAAACGCCTGCTCCGCCTTTTCGCCGGCCTGGCGGTTATCCCTGCGCCCGAAAAGCCCGAGGGCCTGCGGCAGGGCATGCCAAGCGTCCGCGTTGTCCGTTTTGGTAAGGATGACAATGGTATCCGCGCGCTCACCGGAAGGAGTGTCCGGGGCACCGGCGGCTTTGGTCAGAAGCGCAATCGCCTCCTGGGGAACGCTGTCCTTCTTCACGAGTTGCCCCACGAGAGCCGCGCGAATCTTTGGATCGTTCGCGGCGAGCGTAATGAGCTGCTTCACCGCGCTGTCGTCTTCGATGCGGTTGCGCGTCATTTCCGCAGCCAGCCAGCCGGCCTCCTCACTGGAGGCGGTGCTGAGCACCTGCTTCAGCGTGCTGAGAATCCTGTCCGACTGCTCCCATTTCTCCGGCTGATAATAGGGACCGCGCGTATCCGGACGCGTGCCCCAGGAATCGCCTTTCCACGGACCTTCGTGGAAATAGAGACGGCACAGTGCGCCGAGCAGTCCCTCGCGGCGAAACGTGTTCGTTTCTTTTGTGAGGCGGGAAATGAGGCCATCGACCACGGCGGGTTCATGCATGCGCATGAGGGCGAAAAGCGCGCCCGTCCGCACGGGGGCGGCGGCGTCCGCTTCATCCAGCCTCTTGAAGCAGGCGTCGGCGGCCTTCATCGCAGCCAGCACCCGGAAGGCAGTGTGCGCGAGGACCGGATCGGAATCGCCGAGGTTCCGCGCCACGGCGGACGTGAGGTCGGGCCGTGCGAGCCGGTCGATGGCCACCATGCTCTCCAGACGGGTGCGGGGATCGCCGGTGGTGGCGCCTTCGACGATAACGCGGGTATCGAAACCCTTGCCCTGCCCTTCCCGGTCCGCGGCGGCGCGGATGGCAAACGGACGGATGGCGGCATCGCGCCGGGAGAGCGCCCCCAGGAGGTTATCCGACACCTCGGGAAGTGTGCCCTGCTTGATGGCAAAGGCGGCTGCGATGCGGCTGTAGAGGGGCTTTGCGGCGTCTTCGGCGAAGGTGATGAGCGCCTTTGCGACGGGATCGGTGATGCCCTTCCGGATCAGTGCGCGCTGCGCCTCCATGCGGCGGCGGGCGCTGGGGCTTTCGAGGCGATTGATCAACTCCGTTTCGCTGGCCTTTGAATAGTCCGGCAGCGGCTCGGGCGTATAGCCTTTCGGTTTCACCTGCACGATGTAGCCAACGTTCTCCCCTTCATAGCTGAAGGTCGCGCCCTTCCAACTGGCGGCGTAGAGCTTGCTGTTTGCATCCACGTCCACATCCGTTACGCGGGTCATACCGATGAATTCCCGGCAGTCGTCTTTGAAGGTTGCCCCATTGGGAGTGACGTGGTGACTGAACGTGAAATTGCGGCCCCAGTCGCAGGTGAGCGGCACATCCGCATAGCGGGCGGGAAAGCCCGGTTCATTGAGGTAACAGCCGCCGCATCCGGAGCCGCCGCCGTATTCCGTGAGAGGCTTGATGTGCTCCGCCCCAAAGTTCATATAGAGCCGCGGATAGCCGTGATCTTCCAGGCCGGTGAAGTGGTGAAACCGGATGTCCCAGCCGCCGCCGTCATTCGTGTTGTCGCGGCAGAAGGCGTTGAGCGCCGGACTCATGGCCACGTCGAGAATGTTCCGGGTGCCGTCGCTGTAGATCTGGAGTTCTGTGCCGTCGGGCCGCACGCGGATCACGCCGCCGCCGCGGTGCTGGAGTTTCCGCCCGTCGGTGCCCTCGGCCTCCATGAAGCCAAAGTCGCCACCGGCGATATAGAGCCAGCCATCGATGCCGAGCGTGAGGCCGTTTGTCGTGTGGTCCGCGGGGCGGTCCTTGAAACCGAAGGCGATGTTCTTAACGAGCACCTTTTCCTCATCGGCCACGCCATCGCCATCGTGGTCGATGTAGGCGCTGAGGTGCGGCGGGTGCACGAGATAGAGCCGGTCGTGATCCCACACAGAACCGCGCGGGCTGTCCACATTGGCTACAAACAGGTTCGACTGATCCGCCTTTCCATCCCCGTCGAGGTCCCTGAGCCGGACGATGGAGCCCCGCATGGGCTTGCGGTCGAGTGAGCCGTTTTTATCAGAGGACACGAACAGCGTGCCGTCCGGAGCAGCAGCGACGTAGACCGGATAGTTGGCCGCAGGCGGAGCCGCGAACACCGTAACGTCAAACTCCGGCGGAACCTTCACATCGCTGAGCA
>DATAIE010000535.1:0-2120 GCA_036262875.1 Verrucomicrobiales bacterium | reverse complement strand
GGGATGTCCTCACTGTCCCCGCTGAGATAAATGCGTTTGCCGCCAATGGTCAGGATGTAGCCGTTGCCCGCACCCTGCACGTGGTTGGTGTTCGTGAGATTGTAGGCCGGGATCGCATCAATCGTGATGCCAATCGCAGTCGTGGACCCTCCGTTGGCGAGAGGAGTGGTGAGCGGTTTCAGCGTGGCGTTCATGCCGGTATAGACCGCCTGGGGCGCAATGATGACCGTGCCTGTCGCCTTTTTTTGACTGGTCAGGGTGGTGGCACTGTAGTGATCGCTGTGCGAATGCGTCACAAGCATCAGGTCCGCCAGCGGAATGCCGGAATAAAGGGAGGCCGCTCCCACGGGGTCGCAATAGATCGTTTTTCCATCCCATTGCAGCACGAATGAAGCGTGGTTGATTGGCTTGATCACCACGTCGCCGGCGCTGGTCTGGAGGTGATCTCCGGTGAAAATCCCGGTGCCGGGCACGGCGACAAACCGGTAGTAGCGACGCTCCTTGTAGACGGCACCGGAATCCCGGTACTGCGCAGTGCCGTTGCTGGAGACGGTGGCCAGCGCATTCCAGGTTTGGAAATCCGTGGAGGTTTCCACCCGTTGAAACTGGCCGGCGGGCACGGAAAGCTGCACCAGCACATCGCCGTCCGTCTGTCGCGTCACGAGAGGCTGAGGGCCTGCGTCATCGGCGAGCAGCAGGGCCGCACCGAGCCCAAGGGCCGGAAGACCCGCCGTGAGCAGCCGCGGAAAAAAGGACCGGCGGCGGTCCACCCGGGACCGCAAAATGCGGCCACCGGGCGAATCCGCCGCCGGTGTTTGACTTTGATCAAAGGGATGGGTATCCCCCGGGTTCACTTGCTCTCGCCTTTGGTCTCAGCGGGCTTCGTTTCCGCAGGTGCCGGCGTGGCCGGTTTGGTTTCCGCGGGTTTGGTGGAGTCGGCCGGTTTGGTCGGCTCAGGAACACGGCTGCCGCCGCCGGCACCGCCGGCTCCGCGTTCACGGCGCATTTCCTCCATCATCTTCGTGCGCTCCTCCGGGCTCAGTTTGCCGTCTTTGTCGGCGTCATATTTTTCCAGCATTTCCTTCTGACGGTCGGCAAACCACGCGCGGCGCTCTTCATCGCTGAGCTTGCCGTCAGCGTCCTTGTCATACTTCTTCAGGACTTCAGGGGTAGGCTGGAAAGCACCGCCCGCGCCACCGCCAAAACCGCCTCCGAAGCCGCGGCCCGGATTCTCGGCGCGCATTTTCTTCGTTTCCTCTTCGTTGAGCTTGCCGTCCTTGTCGGCGTCGTATTTTTCCAGCATTTCCTTCTGGCGGGCTTCGCGCATGGCGGTGACTTCCTCGCCGGAGAGCTTGCCGTCTCCGTCTTTGTCATACTTCTTCAGGTCCTCCGGGGAGGGCTGGAAGCCCCGCGCAGTGCCGCCGCCACCGAATCCGCCCGCTCCTCCGCGTCCGCCGCGACCGGGGTTTTCCTCGCGCATTTTCTTCGTTTCCTCTTCGTTGAGCTTGCCGTCCTTGTCGGCATCATATTTTTCCAGCATTTCCTTCTGGCGCGCTTCCCGCATGGCGGTGCGCTCTTCCTGGCTCAACTGGCCGTCGCCGTCCTTATCGTATTTCTTCAGGTCCTCTGCGGAGGGCTGGAAATTGCCGCGGTTGCGGCCAGGGCGGGTGCCATCGGCCTGAGCGCCGGCATTGGTGAGGGTGAGCAGCCCGGCGAGGGCGGTGAGCAGTGTGAGTTTGGTTTTCATGTTCAGTTGTAGCAGATGCAATGGTGTTGGGGCGATAGCAGCCTGGCCCCCTGAACCGCAATGCGGACCGGCAGACTGCTGCTGTCACAGACACTACAGACGCGCTGCCGTTACACCGGACATCCTTTTTTCTGCAAAAATACGGATGGGGAGCAAATTTCATGGAAGCTGTGAAGGCTTTATTAAACGGCCTTTCGAATGGTTCCTCCGTTCGAGCAGAATGATGGTCGCCGTTTTTCCTTCCAGGAGACGGCCCTGGCCGGATAAATCTTCGTTATGCACCCCCTTCGCGCCCTGCCCCTCCTGAGTCTTTGTGCCGTCCTCGCCCGCGCGGACAGTGCCGTGGTTTTCAATGAGATCATGTATCATCCGG
>DATAIE010000534.1:0-2454 GCA_036262875.1 Verrucomicrobiales bacterium | reverse complement strand
GTTCCTGGTAATGGCAAAGGCCTTCAATCCAGGGCAGGCCCTCTATCAGCTTTATGGCTGCCGCGGGATCATGCACTGCCACGGCGTCGGCCAGTCCGGAGAGGGCACCCCACTGGTGGGGGGAGCGTTCCGGCAGGGTGGACACCCACGCCCGGACCGCAGGCTCATCCACCTTCGCCCACGCCCCGGCGAGACGCTGGCTGCCCAGCATGCCGTGCTTCAGATCCAGTTTCCCCGTCGCAGGGGCGAGGGATGCATAGTCCTCCGCGGCCAGCTTGATGGAGGATACCGGATGCCCGTCAGGTCCGGAGGAGAGTCTGTCGCCCCAGATCAAATGGTCAATGAGACACCAGCGAATGTAGGGCAGCCGGATGCGGTCAAGGTTCGGCGCGAGGTCGAGGGCTTTCAATTTTCCGAGATGAAACACCGCGGCACCTGCCGCGATGAGCGACGAGTCCTGTTCATCGGGAAAGGTATTGATCACAGTGATGATGCGCTGCGGGTCGCCGGTATTCATCCCTCTCAAAACGGCACCGGTCGCTTCGTGCGTCGTTCCGGCGAAGTCCGGGGAGACGCTCATGGCGCAGGCGGCCTCCGGCTGAAAGAATCCCCAGCGTTCGAAAAAGGCCGACGCGACCAGCCGGGTGTCTCCGCTCCACTGCTTGGTGCGCAGCACCGCGAGAATGCGGGGAACGGCTTCCAGCGGCATCTGCATACAGAGAGCCCGGAGCCGCACCACTTTGGCGGGATCGTTGCCGGCAGGTTGCAGAGTTCTCAACTCTTCGAGCAAACCCGCGAGGTCGAATGTCTCTGCACGCGGAACAGCATCGGCGGAGGCCCGGGAACCGGACGCGATCCTGTTCACCCGTGGCGTTGCTCCGGTCGCACCCGTGACTGGCGTGAGCCAGTAACCGGCCAGAGTACCGAACAGCGCGCACGCGGCAGTGCCGAGCCATGTCGTGGTGCCGGAGCGCCAGCCGTGCGCAGCACCGGAAGGGAGCGCGCGCAGGGTCTCCCTGACAAGTCCTGCCGCGGCTGCCGGCGCGCGGGAGGAAACGGCTTCGGACAGCAATGCCGTCAGCGCCGTCCGGGGGACCGCCACGCCGCGCCGCCGCAGCACATTTGCCAGCCGCTCAAGAGCGGGTCCGAGAGCCATGCGCGCAGCGTCCTCACTGCGGCCAAGCGCGCTGCCGATTTCGCGCCAGCTTTGGCGTTGGAAGAACCGCAGCACCACCAGAGTCCGCTCACGCCGGGGCAGGGAATCGAGAGCACTGTCCAGAAGAGGTTCGGCGGCTTTCCATTCGGGGTCGGGAGCAGATGAGGTTTCGTTCGCACGGGCGGTTTCCTCCGCGAAAATAGTCAGGCGTTTCCGGCGCGTTTGCTCACGGCGCAGCAGGTTTTTGCATTCGAGGACCGTCGTCCGGTGCAGCCAGGGACCCAGCGCGGCCGGATTCAAACGGGAGGCCTTCCGGGCAAGAAAAACGAAGACGTTTTGAGTGGCTTCCCGCGCCGTTTCCGGGTCGGATAAACACCGCTGCGCCACCGCCTGCACCCACGGCCCGTGACGGATTACGAGCGCGGTGAAGGACGCCTCGCTTCGAAACTGCACATACTCGTGCAGGAGTTCCTCATCGGATTCACCGGCGGCAGGGAGGGAGTTTTGGGACAGCGCAGTCATTTCATCTTTAATCGTCCCGCCGCGGACAGACCGAAAATAAAATTGCGGGGTTCCACTCCAGTATCCCTCGCGGACACGCCTTCCAACTCAACATCGGACCATCGGAAGTCACCGCGATGCTCTAAACCGGGACATGAACTTTTCGCGCGTATCCAACGGACCGTGCGTTAAATCCTTTTAATTGTCTCGATCCAGGTAAGGTCCACTTTTATAAAAATAAGAACGCCTTCAGAATCTTTGGCGAAAGCCTTATCTTCTCGATCTGTATCCCAGTGCTCCAAGGTGTTCGAAATCATAGCGGGGCTATCGTAATCCTCGCTTGAACCGTCTTCAAAGAAGACGGTCACGGGCCATTTTATATTGGGGTCGATAAACATTTTGAGAACGCATTGATCGCTGGACCACTCCTCACCGGGTCCCCACGATCAATTTGGCGGACTACACCCAGACATCCTCATTGGCCAATTTGCCGTTCATCGTCTTCCGGTGCACGTGCCCTTTCAAGTCCACGAGCGTTGAATAGTCACGTTTCAGGCTGCCCCCGGCAAGGCCAGGCGATTCCTTCCATTCCATCAGACTGGAAGTGCGCAGGGCGGATTGTTGAGTGTAAAGAGTGTGATCGAAGTCCGCCTTCTTGTGGACTTTCCCGTCGTGAATGTGAACGGTCGGGAAGAAGAGGCCCTTCGTTCCTTTGGCATGAGGGAAGGTGAAGGCCATCGGATGGACGGTCGTTGCAGCGGGCTTGAGTTTGAAAACGGCGAAGCCCCACGTCTTAT
>DATAIE010000533.1:0-2335 GCA_036262875.1 Verrucomicrobiales bacterium | reverse complement strand
AGACGGTGTGCGAGCGCCGCGGACTGCTGGCACTTATCCTGTGCTTTCTGCCGCTCGGAATCGGGGCGTCGTCCCAACTGTGGTCCGCTTTGGCCCCGGAATGGCACACCTCGGACGATCAGGTTGCCACGGTCACCGGATTGCTTGGAGGAGCTGTCTCAGCGGCGGGCTGCCTCGTTGGCGGATTCATCTGCGACCGGCGCAACCGGCAGGCCAGTTACGTTTGGTTTGGAATTTTCGTCGCGCTTTCCGGTATCGCCATGGCGTTGCTTCCCCGCACCCCCGCAATGTTCACACTATGCACGCTTCTGTTCTCTTTCACGACTGGTCTCTCGTGGACGGGCTACACTGCTTTTGTACTCGAGGCCATTGGAAAGGGTGCCGCGGCGACCAAATTCAGCGCGTGTGCTTCGCTGGCCAATGCCCCCATCGCGTATATGAATTCGTTCAACGGGTTTACTCAGACTCAGTGGGGAACCAAAGCGATGCTCCTCATAGAAGCGGCAATGGGGGCTCTTGGCGCGGTCCTTTTCATCGTTTCCACCAAATGGCTCCTTGCCCGCGGCACCTCAGGCGAGCCCGTTCAGACCACCCTCCCCCGAGAAAACCTGGAACCGCAGCCGGAACTCTCTGCAGCCGAAGTCCGCATTGATCCTAACGAATGACTGCAACGAGGTCGCTTTTCCTCCCTCGTCATTCTGATTTCTGGCTTCGTCATTCCCTAAAGCACCCTCCTCAGCACCGTATCCTTGATCTCCCGCGGGTCCGGCTCCGGAAAATCCAGCGTATAATGCAATCCCCGGCTCTCGTGACGCGACTGGGCGCTGTCCACGATGAGCGCGGCCACCTGCACAAGGTTGCGCAGTTCCAGCAGTTCTGTGGTGATCTTGAAGTTCCAATAAAACTCCTGCACCTCGCGCTGGAGATTGCGGAGACGGGTGGCGGCGCGCTGGAGGCGCTTGCCGGTGCGCACGATGGAAACGTAGTCCCACATCAGACGGCGGATTTCATCCCAGTTGTGGTAGATGACGACGAGTTCATCCACGTTGGTGACGTTACCGGCGCGCCAAACGGGAATGTTATATGTGGTCAGGTGCGGCTGCCCCAGAGGACTGCGGCGGAGAATGTCGGAGGCGGCGCGGTGCGCGACCACCGCTCCTTCCAGAAGCGAATTGCTCGCCAGCCGGTTGGCGCCGTGGAGCCCGGTGCAGCCCACTTCCCCGATCGCATAGAGCCCCCGGAGGCTGGTGGCCCCGTTGATATCCGTGCGCACGCCGCCGCATTGATAGTGGGCGGCAGGCACCACGGGAATGGGTGTCTTCGAAATATCGATCCCCGCTTCGAGGCAGGTTTTCCAAATGTTCGGAAACCGCTCCTGAAGAAACTCCGGCGACTTGCTGCGCATATCGAGATAGACGCACGGACTGCCTGTCTTTTTGATCTCGCGGTCGATGGCCCGGGCTACGATGTCCCGCGGCGCGAGCGACTGGCGGGGATCATATTTATGCATGAACTCCTGGCCGTCCGCCCCGATGAGGACGCCGCCTTCCCCGCGCATGGCTTCCGTGACGAGGAAGTTCTTGAGTGTCGGATGGTAAAGGCAGGTGGGATGGAACTGGATGAATTCCATATTGGCAATCGTGGCGCCCGCCCGCCATGCCATGGCCACTCCGTCACCGGTGGCGACGGCAGGATTGGTAGTGAACTGATAGACGCGTCCACACCCGCCAGTGGCGAGAATGACGCGGTCCGACTGGAAGGTAATGACTTCACCGGTCTTCTCATCGAGCACATAGAGGCCGAGGCAGCGGTCCTCCGTGGCGTATCCCAGCTTTCCCGTGGTAACGAGATCGATGGCAAAATGCTGTTCGAAAAAGGTGATGCTGAGCGTCTCGCGCGCGCGTTCGAGCAGGCGATCCTCGATTTCCCGGCCAGTGGTGTCGCCGTGATGCAGGATGCGGCGGCGGGTGTGTCCTCCTTCCCGTCCGAGATCCGGTGTGGCGGTGCCGTTGTCGCCACTGCCGTCGAAGTGCACGCCCCAGTCCATGAGTTCACGCATCCGTTCCGGGCCTTCGGTGACGATGGTGCGCACGGCCTCCTCTTTGCAAAGCCCCGCGCCGGCATCGAGGGTATCGGCGAGGTGCTGGTCGAAGGAATCATCCTCTCCCATGACACAAGCGACGCCCCCCTGCGCCCACGCCGTGTTGGAGTCCACGGCGGACCGTTTGGTAATAATGGCCACGGAGCCGTGCCTCGCGGCTTTGAGCGCAAAACTCAATCCAGCGATCCCGCTGCCGACGACGACGAAATCGAACTCTCTCATGCTGTCATTGGA
>DATAIE010000532.1:0-13734 GCA_036262875.1 Verrucomicrobiales bacterium | reverse complement strand
CAGCTCTCGCCCGGACATGTATCGTGACAAAAATGCAGGCTCCGCCCCGCCTTCGCCCTCTTATCTTCGGCTCGACGGAGTCTCGCCCCACCAAAAATGAGTTCCGCACCGCATTCACCGCGCGGGTTTCGGAAGCCCCGCCGGCACAAGGCACAGCACCTGACTGCCACTGTGATAATACACCCTCCCTCCAGCCACGGACACGATGCTGCGCGCAGGGCCATGCCACTCATTAATCAACGCATACGGCTTTCCTGCAGCAGCGGCTTTAGCCGGTCCTCCCTGGTTTTCATATCCCCACGTGCGCGGGCCATAGAATCCGGCGTACGTATCCCGCTCGCCCCAAATCCTGGAAATAAGTCCCGTGCGGCGGTCAAGCCGCCCCGTGAATCCCTGGTGATTGGAAAACAGCGATCCGGATGCGCAGGACAGCGCCTGCGTTTCATCGCCAATGTAATTGAAAGATCCCCACGGGATATCAGGCGCACCGGGCGGACGCGCAGGATCTTTTGACTCATAACCATGCGCCACCAGCCGGACCCGGCCTGTTTTATGATCAAGGCTGCCGAAACAGGTATTCGGACACACCTCGCCGCCGCCGTCCCAAACACCGTATGCCGACCGGAGGATCACAAACACCTCGCCGGTTTCGCGATCCACGCAGGGCGGCGTCATGGGATCATGGCATCCCGCCGTGTATAAAATGGGCGCGGTCCACGGTTCCGTCCCATCAGCGAGTCGCAGGGCGAAAAACGTTTGGAGATCGGGACGGGCTTTGAGGCGTTCGAGGATCGCCGTCTGTTCCTGCTCCACATCCTCCGCAGTTCCCGGGATGAACCGCCGGTCCTTTCCGTGGAATCCCGTGCGTTGGGTGAGAAACTCCTCATCCGCGCGCAGCACCGCATGAAAATCCTGCACCGGGCAGGAAGTCACAAACACAAGCCCGCCCGTGATACAGGGCGCATAGTCGCGAAGCGTGAGTCCTGACAACTGACGCGAAGTCCACAGCACACGGCCATCGGAAACGCGGCAGCAGCGCACCTTCATATCTTCACTGGCGAAAACGACCTGGTCTCCCTCCACGGAGGCCGGCGTCAGGATGGGCGCGTCCGTGCGGAGGGTCCATTTTTCATGCCCCTCGAAGTCCCAGGCACGGAAAACGCCGGCCCGGTCGCCCGCCATGACCAACCCGCCGGCGACTGCCGGGGCCGTCCAGAAGCCGGCTTCTCCCTCCGCCTTCCAGAGAAATTTCCCTGTCGCCGCCTCCAGGCAATGGAGACCGCCCATGGAGGCAATGAACAGCCGGCCCTCGGACCACGCCGGAGAATGACCCACAGGCCCTCCACAGGAGTGCGTCCACCGCTCCTCTCCTGTGGCGGCATCCCAGGCACGCACCTTTCCGGCATAGGAACCTATGAACGTCAATCCCTGAGCCACGATGATCTCCGCCCGCGGGCCCGTCAGTTCCGCGCTCAAATCCTGATGCCATGCCAGCTTGAGTGGCAGCGCGGGAAAGGACTCATACCAGCCGCTCCGGGTATTATCCCCGTGCAGCGCCGGCCAGTTTTCCCCCGCATGCAGCACGCTGCACGCAAGAAGGACTGCGGTTGCAGAGAGACGGAAAACTGCGATCATGCCTCCGAGGAGGAAACAGCAAAACGGTCGCCGGCAGCAAGCCCATTGTCACGTTTCAGCGCCTGCCGGGCATCCGCCTGACCGGCCAATCCGTCCAGGATGTTGGATAAGAAGTCTGTTGCCTGGCACAGGTTTTGCGTAAAGTCGCCTCCCCCTCCGCCCGTAGTCTCACTTCTGCGGCGCGGATTTTTCATCTCTGCCCCACAGATCTGAATTCATGAATAAGTACTACGACATCAAGCTCCCTGAAGGCACTCTCCACCAAATGGATCTGGAGCGCGACGCCTGCGGCGTGGGATTTGTGGCGCACATTCAGGGACAGAAGAGCAACCGTATTCTCAAATACGGCATCACGAGCTGCTGCAATGTGGTCCACCGCGGCGCGGTGAACTCCGATATGAAAACCGGGGACGGCGCAGGGATCCTCACTCAGATTCCCCACAAACTTTTCCGCCGCGTGCTGAAAGCGGATTTCAACTACGAGTTGAAGACGGATGCCGACCTCGGCGTGGGCGTCTTTTTTCTCCCGCGTGAAGACGACGAGGCCAAGACCATCTGCAAGCTGACCACCAAGATCATCCTGCAGGACATGGGCTTGAAGTTCATCGGCTGGCGCCGGGTGCCTATCAATGAACGCGAGCTGGGCCAAAAGGCCCGGGACAGCCGCCCCAGCATTTGTCATCTGTTTGTCGAGCGCCCGGAGGGAATGAGCGCCGATGAATTCGAGCGCACACTCTATCTGGTGCGCCGCCGGGTGGGGGTGCACCTCGCGCAGGAGGGAGTCACCGGCTTCTACATTCCTTCGCTGTCTCACCGCACCATCGTTTACAAGGCGCTGGCCGTGGCGACGGCGCTCGGGAAATTCTATCTCGACCTGTCCGACCCGGACTATGAGACCGCCATTTGTCTCTATCACCAGCGGTTCTCCACGAACACCTTCCCCACCTGGGCGCTGGCGCATCCGTTCCGCATGCTTTGCCACAATGGCGAAATCAATACGCTGCGCGGCAACCGCAACTGGCTGACGAGCCGCGAGAATGACTTCAAGAGCGACATCTGGGGCGACCGGGTGAAGTATCTGCAACCGATGGTGGACCCCTGCGACAGTGACAGCGCCACGCTCGACATCGCGCTCGAACTGCTCGTCATGAGCGGACGGTCTCCGGAGGAGGCCATGGCGCTGCTGGTGCCGCCGGCCTACGGCATCGATCCCTTCACCACGCCGGAACAGAAAGCCTACTACGAATACACGCAGTGTTTCTCGGAACCCTGGGATGGCCCGGCGGCACTCTCGTTCACCGATGGCCGCACGGTCGCCGCCTGCCTCGATCGGAATGGCCTGCGCCCCAGCCGGTATAAGCTCACCAGCGACGGCATTTTCACTCTGGGTTCGGAAGTGGGGGTCGTCGAACTGGACGATGCCAAAATTCTGCGCAAAGGCCGGCTCGCTCCTGGCGAAATGCTCAGCGTGAATACGGAGACCGGTGTCATCCGCTACAACGATGAACTGAAATCCTGGCTCGCAGGGCGTCAGCCGTATGGCGAGTGGCTCCAGCAAAACCGCGTGGAGTTGAAAAATCTCGTCGCCCCCGCGCCACAGGCTCCGTCCGGCGATCTGGATATTCTCTCGCTCTCGCAGCGTCAGTCCGCCTTTGGATACAACAAAGAGGAGCTGGATATGGCCTTTGTGCCGATGCTCAAGGACGGCCAGGAGGCCATCTACAGCATGGGCGACGATACGCCGCTGGCCGTGCTGAGCACGCAGCCGCGCCTGCTCTACACTTACTTCAAACAGTTGTTCGCTCAGGTCACGAATCCTCCGATCGACCCGATCCGGGAGCGCCTCGTGATGTCGCTTTCCGTTTCCCTCGGCTGGCAGCGGAATCTCCTGAAGGAATCGCCGGAGCATGCCAGCATCATTCATCTGGAAACTCCGTTTCTGTGGAATCATGAACTGGCGAAGCTCAGGGAAATCGAGGGCTTCCCGGCCCGCACCCTCGACACCACATGGCCGGTGACGGAAGGCGAAGCCGGCCTGGAAAAGGCCGTGGAGCGCCTGCGCTATGAAGCCGAGGCCGCCGTGAATGACGGTGTCCGGATTCTCATTTTGAGTGACCGCACGGCGGATCACGCGAATGTGCCCGTCCCCGCACTCATCGCCACCGGCGCGGTGCACCACCACCTGAACCGCATCAAAAAACGGATGCGCCTGAGCCTCATCGTGGAAAGCGGCGAGGCCCGCGACGTTCACCAGATGTCCTGCCTCTTCGGCTACGGCGCGCAGGCGATTTGTCCATGGGTGGCGTATGAGACCATTCGTGAACTCATCGAGAGCCAGCACAAAGACCTGGCGGCGGTGGACATCCTCAAGGCACAAAAGAACTACCGCTCCTCACTGGAGAAGGGCGTGCTCAAGATCATGTCCAAGATGGGCATCAGTGTGCTTTCCTCCTACCAGGGCGCTCAGATTTTTGAAGCCGTTGGGATTGGCAGTGAGTTGATCAAGAAGTGCTTCCCCGGGACTTCGAGTCAGGTGGAGGGTGTTGGCTTCCGCGAGATCGCCATGGAGAGCCTCGTGCGGCACCGTGCGGCCTTCAGCGATGCGCTCCCGGGCCAGCCGGTGGACCTCGGCGATCCGGGCTACTTCCGTTTCCGCCGGGAAGGCGAACGCCATGCGGTGGACGCAGGCTTCATCAAGAACTTCCACACGTTCGTGAAGACCGGAAAGCCGGAGGATTACGAAAGTTATCTTACTGAATATAAGCGGAACAAGCCGCTCGCGCTGCACGATCTCTTCGAACTCGTACAGGGCAACGACGGGCCGGTGCCGATCGACGAAGTGGAACCGATCGAGGACATCCGCGTCCGTTTTACTACCGCGGCCATGTCGCTGGGTGCACTGAGCCCGGAAGCACACGAAGCGCTCGCCATTGCGATGAACGAAATCGGAGGCAAGTCGAACAGCGGCGAAGGCGGTGAAGATCCGGTGCGCTTCAAGCGCTACGACAACGGCGACTGGGCGAACAGCAAGATTAAGCAAATCGCCTCTGGCCGATTCGGCGTCACCGCAGAGTACCTCGCCAGCGCTGAGGAGTTGGAAATCAAGATGGCCCAGGGCGCGAAGCCCGGAGAGGGCGGTCAGCTTCCTGGCGCCAAGGTGCAGGGCATCATCGCCCGGCTGCGCCGCACGAATCCGGGCGTGCAACTCATCAGTCCGCCGCCGCACCACGACATCTATTCCATCGAAGATCTGGCGCAGCTCATTCACGACCTGAAGGAAGTGAACCCCCGCGCGCGCATTTGCGTGAAGCTGGTGGCTGAGAGCGGCATCGGCACCGTGGCCGCCGGCGTGGCCAAGGCGAATGCAGATATCATTCTCGTATCCGGACATGAAGGCGGCACGGGCGCTTCGCCCATCTCCTCCATCAAGCACGCGGGTCTGCCATGGGAAATCGGCCTCGCCGAGACGCAGCAGGTTCTCATGATGAACGGTTTGCGCGACCGCGTGACGCTGCGCACGGACGGCGGTCTGCGAAATGGCCTCGACATCATTCACGCCGCTGTCCTTGGTGCGGAGGAATTCAACTTTGGCACCATCGCGCTCATCGCTCTGGGATGCGTCTATGTGCGCAAGTGCCACCTCAACACTTGTCCCGTCGGCATTGCCACGCAGGACCCGAAATACCGCGACAAGTTCAAAGGAAAAAAAGAATACGTGATCAACTTCTTCAATTCCGTCGCTGAAGAAGTGCGTCAGCATATGGCGTGGCTCGGTGTGAGGAAGCTCAACGATCTCATCGGCCGAGTGGAGCATCTCCGGCAGCGCGAGGTGCCGGGGCACCCGAAGGCCAACACGCTGAAACTCGACCGCATCCTGCGCAACGTCGCCCGCGATCTCGGCGAGGACGTGCCGCGCATCAACCTGCGCGGACGCAACGAAGGCAGCCTCACCACACCGCCGCTCGATAACAAGATCATCCAGCAGGCCAAGGATGCCATCAACGATCAGGTGAACGTCCACCTCAAGCACCGCTGCCGCAATACGGACCGCAACATCGGCACCAAACTGGCAGGCGAAATCGCCTATCACCACGGGGACCTCGGATTGCCGGAAGGCACGATCACCGTGGACCTCGAAGGCAGCGCCGGCCAGTCGTTCGGCACGTTCCTGTGCAGCGGCATCAAGCTCGTCCTGACAGGCGAGGCCAATGACTATGTCGGCAAAGGCATGACCGCGGGGGAGATCATCATCAAGCCGCGCCCCGTCATCAAATACGCGCCGGAGGAGAACAGCATTCTCGGCAACACCGTGATGTATGGCGCCACGGGCGGCGTTCTTTTCGCCAACGGACGCGCAGGGGAACGCTTCTGCGTGCGGAATTCCGGCGGCACCGCCGTGGTGGAGGGCGTGGGCGACCACGGCTGCGAATACATGACCAACGGCACCGTCGCCATCCTCGGCCCCACGGGCAAGAACTTCGCTGCCGGCATGAGCGGCGGCGTCGCCTACGTGCTCGATGAAGAGGAACACTTCTCCAAGCTGCACAACTCCGACATGACCGAAGCTGTGCGCCTCACGGATAAGGAGGACGTGAAGAAACTGCAGTCCCTGATCTACCGTCACCTCGAAGCCACCGGCAGCCCCAAAGCCAAGTCGCTCCTCGACAATTGGTCGAAATACGAACCGATGTTCTGGCGCGTTCAGCCCACCAGCACTGCTGTCCCGGCTGCAGCACCCGCTGCGCCGACGGAAGCGGTGAAAGTGTAAGCACAGAGAACGCTCTCAGCGCCTGCCCCACAGTTCCCAGCCTGCACAGCGCCGGCCTCTCCTGAGAGACAAGCGCTGCTCAGCACAGGTTGCAAACCTCTGCGGCGCAGCCACTCTGCGGCGATGGAACTCACTGACAAATGGTTGATGGAGACGGGCGGCTGGCAGGCCATGAAGACGGCGCGCGGGCTGTGGCAGGCGGGTGCGGTGAAGTCGGTGGAATTCGATGGCACTGTTCTCCAGGGCAGTGTGCGGGGCAGCGGCAAGGACATTTCCGCCGGGCTCACCATCAAGGGCCGGAGCGACGTCGAGAACCGTTGCACCTGTTATATGGCTCGACGGGATGGACGCATCTGTGAGCATTCTTTGGCACTTGGCGTCGCGTGGGTTCACCGGCATGAAAAGGCTCCCGCAGCGGCATCCGCTCCCTCAAGCCAGCCCGCAGCGATGGGTTCCGTCCGTGCTGCTATAGCTCCAGCTACGGCGAAGGGAGCCCTGTCCTTCGGATTCGCCGGGAATTTCATGGAGGGACTGCGCAGAGACCGCCTCACCGTAGTGGTGGAGACTGGCACAAGCGATGCCGCGGCTCAGGCGGCGGATGCCTCCGTTCTAGCATGGCTGGGTATGCTTCAGCAAAAGACCGTACCGCCGCATCTTATGCTGAGCGGAAAACGCCAGGTCTCGGATTTTCTCAGCGCGCTGGCAGGACACCCGCGCCTTTTCATCAAAAGCGGCGAAAGGAAAACACCGCTCCGGATTCCGGACGATGCAGCCCGGCTTCTTCTGACAGTAAAAGCAGGCACGGGAGATACAGTAAAACTAAGCCTGCAGTTTCCTTCGGACAAACAGGAGGCGGCAATCCCTGCATCCGCCGACGAGTCCGGATGGCTGTGGCAGCCCGCAGCGGCGCAACTGCAACCCCTGCGGATCCCGCCCTCCCTCCACGAGTTGCTGTCCTCCCTCCCTCCCGGCCGGCCCCTGGAGAAGCCCCGCCGCTGGCTCGCGCAAATGCTGGCGGAACTCCAGGAGGCATTCACCATTGATGCGGAGTCGACCGATCCCGCACTGCTGCGTCTGCACATGGTGCCTGCCGTGCCGCAGTTTGAACTGGCGCTGGAGGGCACTCTCGAACGCCTGAGCGCGAAGTTGCGTTGTGTCTACGAAAACGGCCCTCCGCCCTTCCCGCCCGGCGTGGAGAATGTGTCAGGATTTCCTCTCGTTTCGCCGTCGGCGCCGGACGTCTTCCTAACCAGAAACATCCCCGCCGAAGCCGCCGCCTTCCGGCGGCTGGAGCGCTGCGGATTCGAACTCAGCGACGGCGAGTTGGTCCTCAAAAAGGAAAACGCCATCCTGCAGTTTTTCGCCGGAGAACTCGAACGGCTGCAAAGAGACTGGAAGGTCACGCTGGGAACCCGCTTCACCGCCGCCACGGCAAAAGTGGAACGCCTGACCCCGCAATGGACTCCTGTGGGCAGCGGTCAGGACTGGCTGGCATTCGACATGCGCTTTGCCTCCGCCGGCGGCACCACCGTGGATCGCATGGAGATCGCCCGCATGCTGGCCACTGGTGCCGGGCACAAGAAACTGCCTAACGGCAAAACCGCCGTCCTCTCACTGGGCGATGCCGCGGACCTCAACGAAGTCCTCCGCGATGTCCGCCCGGACCAGGCTTCCGGCAATTTCCGCGTGAAGAGGGCGCAGCTCGCCTACCTCGAGCAATCGTTTGGCACGTCTCTGGAAAAAGCGCCGCCGGCGTGGCCTCTGGAAAAATCAGTTCCATCCGGTCTTCAAAAGGTTCTCCGTGACTATCAAAAAACGGGCGTTCAATGGCTGCTCGATCACGCCGCGCGCCGGTTCGGCGGCATCCTCGCGGATGAAATGGGTCTCGGGAAAACGCTGCAAAGCCTCGCCCTCATCACCGCCCTGCGGGAGAAATGGCCGGACCGCCCGGCCCTCATCGTTTGCCCGAAATCCCTGCTGGGGAACTGGCAGGCGGAAGCCCGGCAGTTCTCCCCCGGCCTGCGGGTGCTGTGCCTGCACGGCTCGACACGCGAGTCCCGGTTCTCTGAAATTCAGGGTGCCTCCATTGTCCTCACAAGCTATCAGTTGCTCGCCCGCGACATCGCCCATCACAGCAGCGTGGAGTGGGGAGCCGTCATTCTCGATGAGGCGGGTTTCATTCGAAATCCGGATACACAGGCAGCCAAAGCAGCCCGGAGCCTGAAAGCCGAAGTGAAGATTGCCCTCACCGGCACTCCTATTGAAAACGGCGTGCGCGACTTGTGGTCCATCATGGAATTTGCCCTGCCCGGCTATCTGGGATCGCGGGATGATTTCCGTGAACGTTACGAAACGCCTCTCGCCTCCGGTGGATCGCCTCAAGTCATGGGCCGCCTGCGCCGCCGCATGGCCCCGTATATTCTTCGCCGCCTCAAACAGGACGTGGCCAAAGACCTGCCCTCGAAGATAGAGATCATTCACTCCTGCGAACTCTCCCCCGTCCAGCGCGACCTGTATGCCGGTCTGCTGCGGGAGGGTGCCGCTAAAGTCCTGGATGCGGAAAACGCCAAACAAAAATCGCAGGCGCGTCTGCACATGCTCACCGCCCTGCTCCGCCTCCGCCAGACATGCTGCGATCCCCGCCTCCTGCCCGCTGAACAGCCGCGCACCGGCGACGCCGCGTTGTCAGGAAAGGTGGAGGCGCTCGCCGAACTTCTCGATGAAATCAAAGAAGGCGGTCACTCCGTTATCATTTTCAGCGCCTTCGCCTCCATGCTGCGGCTCATCGAGAAGACCGTTCAGGACGCGTCTCTCGGCTATTGTTATCTCGACGGCCAGACGCAGGACCGCACCGCCCAGGTTACGGCATTCCAGTCAGACCCTGACAAACGCGTTTTCCTCATCAGTCTGAAAGCCGGCGGTTATGGATTGAACCTCACCAAAGCGGACACCGTCATTCATTTCGATCCCTGGTGGAACCCCGCCGTCGAAGCCCAGGCCACCGACCGCGCCCACCGTATCGGTCAAAGCCGTCCCGTCAGCGTTTACAAGCTCATCACCACCGGCACCGTGGAGGAAAAAATTCTGAAACTGCAGCAGAAAAAGCGGGGCCTCATGGACTCCGCCCTCGACGACGCAGCCCCGCTCATGGACGGCCTGACAGATGACGACCTGCGCTCTTTGGTGATGGAGGGATAGCAAACGGCATACTCGGCGACCACCCGCGGGATTTGATCCTGCGGGTATTACCCGTCCGCTCAACGGCTACATCGTTCCGTTATTATCTCATAGGCACGGACATCTCAATCAACCTGACCTGCCACTCCGGCCACCACCAACTGGCAACTACCAACCGGCAATCTCGGTCCGTGCCCTGAAAGGGCACGACAACAAAGCCCAGGGTAAGCCTGCGAAGCAGGCGCAACCCTGGGGTAGTGCAGCAATAGAAGTGAGCCCTGACAGGGCGGGACACCTGCTCCCTCCTTTGGTTTGCCCATAAACGTGAAATCGCGTGACATCCCCTCGCGCTTTTGCTCTTCCTTCAAGGCCATGCCGCAATCCCTCGCTCAAATCTACGTGCATCTCGTTTTTTCGACCAAAGATCGGATGTCTTTCATTTCGCCCGAAGTGCAAGGTGCTATGTACGCTTATTTGGCCGGCACGTTGAACGCCATCGATTGCCCTGCGCTCAAGGTCGGAGGAATGCCGGATCACGTTCACATCCTTTTTCGTCTCTCCAAAAATATGGCCGTGACCGACGTCGTGAAGGCTGCGAAAGTGGAATCATCGAAATGGATGAAGGAGCGGGGTGGGGTAAAGGAATTCGCGTGGCAGTCGGGGTACGGTGCTTTCTCCATCGGTGCGTCGCAGGTAGAAACCGTGAGGGAATATATCTCCTCTCAGGACGAGCATCACCGGCATAGAACATTTCAGGAGGAGTTTCGAAAACTGTTGGAACGATACCAGATTTCGTACGATGAGGCATGGGTATGGGGGTAACGTCCGGTATTGTCGGAAAGGTATCTCGCCCTATTCAGGGCTCAATTTTGTCGGCCAAGCTACCCAGGGTTGCGCCTGCTTCGCAGGCTTACCCTGGGCTTCACTGTACCGCCCCTATCAGGGCTAAAGGATGCCGGTGTGCCGCAGCAACATTCCACCGGCAAACACGCAATGAATCATACGGGATGATGCCACAGAGCGGTTACGGACAGGCCACAACGCAGACAGTGGACCACAATTGAGGGCGGGCCTGGCGTTCGCGCTGCCTTTCCTTCGTGCCCTGCCGTAACAAACCTGGCACGGGGCTTGCTTTGCTATTCTCCCTCAGCAACCTTGCGGCAGCATGGCATCGATGTTCGACGATTACAGGACAGATCAGTTTTTTGACGAAGTCTTCAGCGCTCCAGGAGTGCGGAGGCCGCACTATGAAGCCGTCCTTGAGAGCATCGGAGGTCTGAATCCGGTGGATTTCGGACAGCGGCAGCGCACGGCGGACAATGCCTTTCTTCGTCAGGGGGTCACTTTTACGGTTTATGGCGACGAGCAGGGCACGGAGAGAATCTTTCCCTTCGACCTCATGCCGCGCATCATTCCGCGGCGCGAGTGGGACCGCATCGAGGCGGGGCTCGTGCAGAGAATCACGGCACTGAACCTATTTTTGAATGATGTGTATCACGGTCAGAGGATCATCTCCGACGGAGTGGTGCCGGCCTCGCTGGTCGAGTCGGCTTCGCACTACCGTCCGGAATTCCGCGGCGTGAAGGTGCCTCACAACATTTACGTTCACATCTGTGGCACGGACCTGGTGCGCGACGGCAAAGGGGACTATTACGTGCTCGAAGACAACGGCCGCTGTCCCTCCGGTGCCAGCTACATGCTGGAAAACCGCAATGCCATGAAGCGCGCTTTTCCGGGGCTCCTGCAATCGCTGCCGGTTCGGCCCGTGGACAGCTACGGCACGCTATTGCGCGAGACTCTCGCCCACCTCGCCCCTCCCGGAGTGCTCGATCCCGTGGTCGTGGTGCTGACACCAGGCGTCTATAACAGCGCTTACTTCGAACATTGTTACCTCGCGAAGCAGATGGGGGTGCCCATCGTCGAGGGCCGGGACCTTATCGTGCGTCAGGACCGCATCTTTATGCGGACCACCCAGGGACTCCAGCAGGTGCACGTCATCTACCGGCGCATCGACGACGATTTCCTCGACCCGCATGTCTTCCGAAAAGACTCCCTCCTCGGCGTTCCGGGGCTGGTTCAGTCCTACCAGGCCGGCCACGTGGCGCTCGCCAATTCCATCGGCACCGGTGTCGCCGATGACAAAGCGGTGTATGCGTGTGTGCCAAAGATGATCAAATACTACCTCGACCAGGACCCTATCCTTCCTAACGTGCCCACTTATCTCGGTGTGGATGAAAAAGAGTGCGGCTACATCCTCGACAATCTCGACCAGCTCGTCGTCAAAGCAGTGAACGAATCCGGCGGCTACGGCATGCTCATGGGTCCTCATTCCACCAAACAACAGTGTGCGGAATTCGGCGAACGGGTGAAAGCCAATCCCCGCAACTACATCGCCCAGCCGGTGCTGGCACTGTCCCGGCATCCGGTTTTTGTGCAGGATCATTTTGAAGGCCGCCACATCGATCTGCGCCCCTACGTGCTCTATGGTGACCGTGTGCGCGTGGTGCCAGGCGGACTGACGCGGGTCGCGCTCAAGGCTGGCTCCCTCGTTGTAAATTCCTCTCAGGGCGGCGGCAGCAAGGACACATGGGTCCTGTGGGAGGACCGCCTCGATCCCGTCTCCGGCATGCCGGCAAAACCAACCCTCGTTGCCTGACCGGATATGCTCAGCCGGGTAGCCGACAGCATCTACTGGATGGCCCGCTATGTGGAGCGGACCGAAAACCTCGCCCGTCTCCTCCTGTCCACGCAGGACCTGCTGCTCGATGCCGGTGCAGAGGCCGCGGATGCGAACCAGTTCTGGCAGCCGCTGCTCATGGCTACCGGTGATGACGAGCGCTACGCCGCGCTGTATCCGGTGGTGAGCGGATCGACCGTTGCCGAGTTTCTCACACTGCGTCCGGACAATCCGAACTCCATGATCAACAGCGTGCGCGCGGCCCGGGAAAACGCCCGCACCGTGCGAGACCAAATCTCGGACGAGATGTGGGAGTGCATCAACGGCCTCCGCCTTTTCCTCGACTCCTCCGAGGCGAGGTCCCTCCGCCAGTATCAGCCCGCGGCGCTCTACGAGCGGGTGCTGCTTGGGTCCTATCAATTTCTCGGCATCGCGGAGTCGACCACGCCGCGCGGCGAAACCTGGCATTTTCTGCGGCTGGGCACCTCCCTCGAACGGGCGGACAAAGTCTCACGATTGCTGGATACCTGTTCCGGTCTGCCTGTAGAAATGGCACCTCATCCCGGCAGCCGTCCGCTCCGCTGGGCCGCGCTGCTGCGCTCCTGCTCTGCATGGCACGCTTTCCAGGCAGTGAGCGCCAGACTCGACCCCCTGAAGGTCATCGCCTATCTGCTTCTGAACGAAACGTTTCCGCGGTCCATCACCAGTTGTGTCAATGAGGTGCACAGCACGCTCCTCGAACTCTGCGGCGACGGCACCATGAGCGAAATGGCGGAACCCGTGCGCCTTGCCGGCCGTCTGGCCGCGGACCTGCGCTACACCACCGTGGAGGAGATCATGGAGGCCGGGCTGCACTCTTTCATTGATGATCTGCAATCACGGCTCAACGATATCGGCACCTCCATCTTCGAAACCTTCGTCCTTTACGCCGATACCGTTCCCGTGACCGCTCCCCTCTCTGTCGTCACTTATCAGCCCGGCGCGTGGCATGCCCCCGCCGGCGCGGATTTGCAGGTGCAGCAACAGCAGCAGCAGTGAACGGGCCGGCCTCATCCTCCGCCCATGCGCCTTCAGGTCTTTCACCGCACCCAGTACTTTTACCGGACGCCGGTTGCGGACAGCTACAATGAGGTGCGCCTGCGTCCGGTTACGAATGACGAGTCGCGCCTGGAGTTCTTCCTTTTGAATGTGCAGCCGCCTGTAAGGCTTCAGCACTTCCGCGACAGCTATCTCAACTACGTGCATTTCTTCGAAATCACCGAGCCCCACATGGACCTCGCCATCGAAGCTCAGTGCACCGTCAATACCACCTCCCAATACAGCGAAGGCATGCCGGTGGGCGTGGATCTCAGTTCGCTTTCCAGTCTCCAGGATGAAATGCTGCAGGAGTTCCTGGGTTCCAGCCGCTATATCGAAATTTCGCCGGAACTCTGGAAGCTGGGCCTCGACATCACGGCAGGATGTTCCGATGTCTTCA
>DATAIE010000531.1:0-6145 GCA_036262875.1 Verrucomicrobiales bacterium | reverse complement strand
GTATTGAGGCTCAACCCGAGCGGGGTTTCTCTTTCGAGGCGATCAGTGGCTTCTGTTCGCGAGGCTTTTTACGTTGGTGAGGATTTCAACAATGTCCGCAGGCTTTGCGATATGGGCTTGGAAGCCCGCAGCCACAGCATTGATGCGATCCTCTTTTCTCGAGAAGGCCGTTAAGGCAATTGCCGGAATCTGAGCACCCTTTCCGCCTGCAAGGCCGCGGACGGCGCGCATGAAATCCAGTCCGTCGAGTTCGGGCATTCCTATGTCGCTGATAAGCACGTCAGGCACCTCTTTGCTGATGGAATCCAAGGCCTCCTGAGCGCTAGCGGCTTCGACAACGCGCCCTCCGGCGCGGATGAGCAACTGCGCGAGCACCTTCCGGGATTCAACTTCGTCGTCGACGAGCAGAATTGAGACGCCGGGAATAGCGGGAAGTTTTGCTGGTTCGTATGGGCCTTCTGGTCCTGAGGGGTGCCTTCGCGCTTCGTCCGGAAGGTCGGTCCGAACGACCGGAAGCGGCAGAAAAACTGTAAAACAGCTCCCCTTTCCCTCGCCTTCGCTTCGGGCGCTGACACTGCCTCCGTGCAACTCACTGAGGTGCTTCACAATGGCCAGCCCCAAACCCAATCCTCCCTGCCTTCGCGCGGGCGACGAATCCGCCTGCCGGAAGCGGTCAAAAACGAAGGGCAGGAAGTCAGGAGCAATCCCGATACCCGTGTCACAAACGGTGACCTCCACATGCGAGTTCACCCGCTGCAGGGTAACCTGCACTTTTCCGCCACGGGGCGTGAACTTGATGGAGTTCGACAACAGATTCCAGAAGATTTGCTGCAACCGGCCAGGGTCGGCGCTTACCGGAAGCGGCATTGGCTCTAGAATTGCCTCGAGGCGTACGGCTTTGGCCGCAGCGCCGGGTTTCACGGCCTCGAGGGATTCTTCGATGACGCTGCTGAGGGAGACAGGCTGAATGTCCAGGCGCACCTTCCCGGACAAAATGCGGTTCATATCCAGAAGGTCTTCAACGATCCGGCTTTGCGCGTAGGCGCTGCGTTCAATGACTTTGATCCCTTCGGCGATTTCGGCAGGCTCAAGGCCGCCGTCGTTCATAAGTTGCGTCCAACTGATGATGGATTGCAAAGGCGTGCGCAGTTCATGGGAAAGAGTTGCCAGAAACTCATCCTTCATCCGGCTCTGATGCTCCGCGTGGCTCGAAGCCGCCATGAGAGACGTTTCCCACTTCTTTTTCTCGGATATGTCCCTCGCAATCTTGGATGCGCCGACAATTTCGCCCTCGGCGTCCCTCACCGGGGATATTGTGAGGGAGACGTGCACCACTCCGCCATCTTTTCGTACCCGCACTGTTTCAAAGTGGTCGACCCGCTCTCCTCTTTTCAAACGGTCCAGGATTGCCGGCTCCTCATTCTGCCGGTCGGGGGGAAACAAAACGGTGATCGGCTTTCCAATCATTTCCTCCGCCCGGTACCCAAAAATTCGTTCAGCGGCTTTATTCCAACTCGTTACAGTCCCACTTAAGTCCTTACTGATGATGGCGTCATCCGAAGAGTCAACGATCGCAGCGAGAAGATTGTGCAGTGAAGAAAACTTTTCGGAGGGTGGGAGGTGTGCGGGATTCGTCATGCGGCTTAAAGTGATGGGGGCCAAAGTCACATGCGACTAAATCCTCGTCCGACGGGACTTTACAATCGGTAGTGAGGGAGCGAAACCTTGCAAGAACCTCTCCGCACTCCACACGCATGCGCGGGTTGCCGGGAATCCGCAATTCCTCAACCGGGCAGTCGTTCCGCATATTGAACCTTCCGAAGCCTCCTTCCAGGTCAGGGCTGGAAGGAGACTCGGGGCCATCGCGCACAGGGAAGAACAAACGATGATGGGGGAAATTAGTTTGAGGACATCTTTGATCCCAGCAGCCGCAGGATCTCCCTATCCTGAGGCTCGGGTTTTTCGCTAAAATACCATCGCTCAAAAGCTGCCGCGGCTTCTGATATATTCTGATCTGCGGGCAGATTGCAGGCGATTCGGACAGCTTCTTCGATAGGCGCTTGATGCTCGCCTCTCGCACGGAGCCTGCTTTTAACTAGAGCCAAAAAATCGATCGCCGTTTGCATTTTTCGCCTTCTTTTTTCTGGTTGGTGCCCAGCGGTTGTTCGCATCCGCCCTACACCTCGCCATTGCCCGAAGCCTCATCCCTTTCAATCTACGCGTTTCGCAATAATCGAGGCCCCGTAAATGCACCCGGCCCGCCCTTTTTTAAGAATCACGGCACCTGCAGCAGTTGAAGGTGTAAAACTCCTTTCCATAGAGGCTCCAGCGATCACGCTGCCCCCGTCCACCAGATCAGGCTGCAAATGGGTCGTCCCCAACCTAGGGGATGTTTGTAGTGAGCACTAACAAATCTGTTAGCCCAAAGTTGCGGTCGTTGTTGCAATGCATAATGCATAATCGATCGCGTTGAAGCCCCGGGTGGAAACAAACAGCCCGGAAGAGTGCTACTAGAGAATATTCCGGCGGGATGGCCGCAATGGCTTCTGCGGCTGGTGGAGTCGGTGGGAAGCATCCCCGCCATGACGAAAGGCGGACGCGCTGTATTCCTCAAGAAGCACGGGCGCGGACTCCCCGTCCCGGTGTGCACGATCCTTGCGCCCAAGAGTCCGCCCTATCCTCTGCCGCTGCCGTCGCCATCGATACCGTTACACGGAAGCGAGATCATCTACTGACCACCGCAAGGTTCGGAAGGCACATGGAAGACGCCATCAACATGCTGTCTGAGGCCAAACGCGAGGAACTGAGAAAGCTCGCCCGCATCAAAGGCATTTCCATGAATGAGGTGGCGCGCTTGCTCATGCGGAAGGCGTTCCGGGACAAACTGAAGGAAGTCGGGGACACCGAACTGGCGAAGGGCCTTTTTACCGTCAATCCCGGGCTCCGGAAGCGAATGAAAGGCCGCTATGGGGGAAATCGGGTCCTCTGGCAGCGACTTGCTGAGGGAGGGTCTGCTCCGCGTGGTGAACGAATACGACAGGGAGAAATCAATCCGCTTTGGAGGGGGACCGCAGCTCACCACGCCCACCTCGCCGCCCTGCCTGATCCGGAGGAAGCGGATCGCCCCGAAGTTCGACGCGGTACACGCTCAGATGCCCGCCGGAGACGTTTCCCCACCCTCTACACGGTCCGCTTCCGCCGGCGGCTCCCCAGAAGTGGGCGGGCCGCATCCCGCGGGAGATCGGCCACGCTCGTTTCTGAGGCCATCGGCGATTGCTCACCACCGGTAACGGAGCCGCGGTGAAGAGTCTGGAGTTCGTCGCCCATGCGGACGCGCGGAAGCGTCGGCGCTCCAAAGACTGACCGCCGAAGCCCGCCTGGGATTGACACCGTGCGGGCTTCTCGGTTGCCGAATAGCAGTCGAAACCTTCCTCTTCGTTATAAGCGGTTGCTTTTCATCCGATCAGCCCGAAGGTGGTTCACGACCATCTGTAGTTATGGTGAAAGCGGCAGAACACTTAGGGGTCGTAGGATTCAGCGGTGAGAACAAATTCGGGAAACCGGAGTCTGCGTGTTCATCTCAGGCGGTTGGACAGAATTGATAGCAATGAACACGAAAATGTATGTGGGGAATCTTCCCTACTCGACGACCGAAACGGAACTGCGCAGCCTGTTTGAGTCTTACGGGCCAGTGAATGACATCCATCTTCCGGTGGACCGCGAAAGTGGCCGCCTGCGCGGGTTTGCGTTCGTAACCATGGACTCGGATACGGCCATGAACGGAGCCATCGATGCGCTCAACTCGAAGGAGTGGAATGGACGTCCGCTTGCGGTGAATGAAGCCCGTCCAAGGGAGGAACGCCCGGCCGGTGCCTATGGTAACCGTTTCGAGAAACGCAGGTAAGCCAGCGAACCGCTTCCAAACATGCCCCGTCTGGCGAAAGCTGGACGGGGTTTTTCATAGGCTCCGCTATCGGATTGCCAGGGGCAGGTCTCCTCGGCAGGCCTGAAGTACCTGCCTTAAACTACGTGGGTTATCGCTGGTAAATCCCTGCCGCAAGGTTTATACAGAGAGCAGGATGGAACCCGAATCAGCGTTGACCAAAGCCGTTGATTTCTTTACCGTCGCTTCCGAGGCCATTGTAAGGCGTGGCAGAGTGGGGGACTACGTTGAGGCTGCATTGTGGGTAGCGCTCAAAATTCCCGTGAGTGTTACCACCGGGGACGCCTCCGCCGCTTTTGTGCGGTGGCACTTCCGGGAGGACCCCAGAAAGGGGGATGAATGGATGCGGGAAGCGCTCTCCGGCCATAAGAGACCGTAACGCTGCACTGCTTCATAAATTTGTGGAGCAGGTCAGTCCGCGCCACAAGTTTAATAACTAGGTGGGCCTGCCTACTGCTCTCCCGCGCCGTGGTCTTCCAGCCACGGTGGTTTTTGGGGAGGCTGTGGAACTTCGGCTACCCATTCGCTCAACGGCACCGCATTCGGGTTCGTGGCCGCTGTGAATTCCTTGATCAGGTCCGAGTCCCGGGAATTACCCTGGTTGGCGGAATGATCTCCCGCTGGCTGCGCGTCGGGAGTCATTCCGCGAAGCTACGGTGAGACTGGCTATAGTCCAGGGGGAATGATTCGTGGCCCATGCGGAGGCGAGGAAGCGAAGGCGCTCCAAATGACAGCCCGTGCCCGGGGGGTATGGGGCCCCGCCGGAGGGTCCAGATTAGACGCGGTCCCCTGCGTCCAACCGGAAAGCATGGCGGCAAATCAGGGCTCTTACGCGTTCCGCTCCTGAGATCCAGGTTCCGCGCCTGGACATAAGCCCGAGACATGTCTACTTTCTGTCCTTCCCTGACATGTATTGGTCGAGCAACTGCTCCTTCGCTTCCCTGTCACGTCCCGTGGCAAGTTTCTCCGCAATGTCGCTGCCGTCCTTCGATAGCTCGGCGCGCTTCTGCCCAGCGCTGAGAGGTTTGTCGCGGTCACATGAAATGCAGAAAAGGAGAGGCAAGAAAAAGAGAGAAATTTTGTTCATCCGCCTTTCGACGCATCTGGAAGCGGATTCTTCAAGATGTCTGAAAATTTCCTTTCAAGGCATTGTTGGACGCCGCCCGTACCACTCCGGCGAAACAGAGCAAACAGCGCGGAGATCCATGACATCCACCCTGCGAACCATGCAAATAGAAGGTCGCCGGGACATGCCGGAGCGGGAAAACCGATGGCATCCCGGGTGCACACCTCAGGACATGAGCAACTATCCAAAACGGGACGACGACACTGTGGAGCCTGCTACCGGGCCAGCCGGATGGCCATGAAGAACAAGGCCGCGAGAACGAGGAAATGCCTACTGCCCTCCCGCCGGACGAGGATGAAGACGGCGACGTGGAGGAAGGCGAAGAGGTGGACGAATCGGAAGAGGAAGAGCGGCAGGAAGATCGACCCTGAATCCAGTGGCACGCCTTGAGCAAAAGGAATGCCGCCGTCCGGCTGCTCTTTTCAGGCAGAGCACGACCGAAACGGTACAGGAGCCCGGCGCAGCAATGCCCGGGCTCTTGAAGTTTCAACTTCGCACCCAATGAAAAGCTTCCACCTCACTCCAAACGGCGATAAATGGGAATTTAGAACTGAAGGCGGCGCTGTCAGCGCCACATTCGATACGAAAGAGCAGGCACTCGAAGGCTCACGGCGAACAGTCGAACGCGAGGGAGGATCGCTCAAGATTCACCGGGCGGACGGAACCTTCGAGGAGGAGCGCACTTATCCGCGGAGTGAAGACCCTGCAAAGTCTCCAGGTTAGCAGCAGCATGGAACGGTTTACCCTTATCCCTGACGGCGCGCGGTGGAGACTGGAAGGGGATGGCCCCGACAGGACCGTGTGCACGTTCCCCACGAAAGCGGAAGCACTGAGGCGGTGCGCGGAAATTGCGTGCTTTCGCAATCACGTGGTTACCATTTTTTCCGCAGATGGTTCAGTAACTGAAGAACGGGTTTATCCCGCGCCATCTGGCGATCAATCGACTTTATGAGTGCAAAGGGCCGCACTCCCCCTCCGGTCAGCCTCGATGCCGCCGAGGTGGAAGCGTGCAATGCAAGCCGTCGCAGAGTTGCCACGGGACGCCGGATGGCTCTACGAAATAAAGTGGGACGGGT
>DATAIE010000530.1:0-3048 GCA_036262875.1 Verrucomicrobiales bacterium | reverse complement strand
AGTGGTATGCCATTGGTTTTCGCAATCCGTGGCGGTGGAGTTTCGATCCACTCACCGGCCGCCTCTTCGAGGGAGAGGTGGGACAGGACACTTACGAGGAGGTCAACATTGTGACCAATGGCTTCAACGGAGGCTGGAGCTGGCGGGAGGGTTTCCATGCCCATACCCCCAGCGCTACGATGCCTGCTCCGCCCAGCGCTCCAGGCGCCTTCGTACCGACTGACCCGATCTATGAATACGATCACTCCGCGGACGGCATTGGCAACGATGCCGTCATCAGCGGCACCTCCATCACCGGCGGCGTGGTCTATCGCGGCGACCGGCTTCCGGAACTCTACGGGAAATATCTTTTCGGCGACTACTACAACCCTACGATCGTGGCCCTCACGGAAGGCCCCGATGGGAAGTGGACCGGCGCGAAAATCGGCAACGACTCAAACACCCTGAACAACATCTCCGGCTGGGGCTACGATCCCCGCAACCGGGATGCCCTTTTCTGCCGGAACACCTCCAGCGGCTCCGTGCGGCGGCTTGTCCGCAGCAACCCCACCGGCACCGCTCCGCCCGCCACGCTTTCCGCCACCGGCGCGTTTTCGAACGTGACCACTCTGACGCCCGCTGCGGGGATCGTGGCCTACGAGCCTAACGTTTCTTTCTGGAGTGATTACGCCATCAAATCCCGCTGGTTTTCGATCCCGAATGCCGCCGACAAAATCGGCTACAGCGCGGACGGGAAGTGGACCTTTCCCACCGGCACGGTGTGGGTCAAACACTTTGACATCGACCTTGAGCGCGGCAATCCCGCGACACGGCGGAAGGTGGAAACGCGCCTTCTCGTGAAGACGGCGTCGGATGTCTACGGAGTAAGCTACCGCTGGAACAACATCCAGAGCGGCACACAAACGGACGCCGCGCTGGTGGCCGATGAGGGCGCGACGGCAGCGATTTCCGTCACGGCGGGCGGCTCGCCGGTCACTCAAAACTGGCGATTTCCCAGCCGTACCGAGTGCCGCACCTGCCACTCGGCGGTGGGAGGCTATGCTCTGAGTTTCAATACCCGTCAGTTGAATCGCGCGCATGACTATGGCGCGCAAACACTCAATCAAATCGCCGCCCTCAGAGACGCGCAGGCGGCAGGCGGAGGGACCGCCAGTTACTTTACCGCAGCCACGGCACCCGCTGCCGTGAATACGCTCCCGGCCTTTGCTCCGGCCACGGATACAGGGGCCTCGCTGGAGTGGCGGGTGCGCTCCTATCTCGATGTGAACTGTGCCCAGTGCCACCAGCCGGGGGGCACGGCCACAGGCTACTGGGATGCCCGTGCCACAACACCCACGGACCTGGCAAACCTCATCGACGGGAATCTGGTGAACGATCTCGCCGACTCCGCCAACAAGTGGTGCAAGTCCTCTGGTGATCTTGCGCATTCCATGATCCTCCGGCGCCTCGCGGGCAACGGCGTGCCGCGCATGCCGCCGCTGGCGACCAACGAGCGCAACCTGGAGGCGGAAACCCTTCTCACCGACTGGATCAGTTCCCTGCCCGGCCGCCAGACGTATGCACAGTGGCAGGCCCAGGCATTTGGCCCTTCGCCGGGCCCGGACGCAGCGCCGGGAGCAGACCCGGATTTTGACGGCCAGACCAATCAACAGGAATACCTCGCGCAAACGCTGCCGCTGGATCCGTTCAGTCTGTGGTCGTGGGAGGTCACGTCCAGCGAAGGGACCGGACTGACGTTCGAATTCATCCAGCCGGCAAACCGGTCTCTTCAGATCGAAGCCACCACTGACTTTTTGAACTGGACGCTTTGGGATGTCCCCGGGAACACGGCCTCTTATCCCGCCGCACCGGTAACGAGAACCTTCACGGCCCCGGTGACCGGGCCCCGGCTGTTCTTCAGACCGCAGTTCAAGCAGCCTTGAGGCTCAGTTTCCTTTTGCGAAACGCCCCAGCGCCCACTGCCGGAAGGCGTCCTGGCTCTTTTCGCCATCGCCGGGAAACCCGGCGTGCTGCACCATCCAGATGAGCACAAGTCCCTTGCCGGGACGGACCTCCATATTGGTCGCGTGAGCGCCGCCGTGGCCAAACCAGTCATTGCCCGCGGCACACCCGAGCCCGTAGTTGTTCGTCACCCCGTCCGGCGTTTGCTTGCGGCTCATCTCCCTCACCGCAGCTTCGCTCAGATAACGGTGCCCTTCGAACTGTCCTCCGTTGAGCAGCATCTGACAAAAGCGGGCCACGTCACCGGCGGTGGAAAACAATCCCCCGGCAGGCATCGGAAACCGGTGCGTGCGGTCGCTCAACGGATACAGCAGTTGGCTGATCTGCAGTTCCGTGAGACCCGTTTTATCAGCGTCTGGCCGGTAGGATTTGGCCACGCGCTTCGCCTGCTCCTCTGTCGGCCAGAACGTGGTCTCTTTCATTCCGAGCGGGCCGAACAGACGCTTTTGCATGAAGTCCTCGTATTTCATGCCGCTCACCACTTCGATGATGCGCGCCGCCGTGTTGATCCCGGCATTGGAATACGCGTAGTGCGTGCCGGGTTCCGTTTGAAGCGGAGCCGCCGCATAGCTGCGCACGGCGGCGGCCAGCGGCAGACCGTCGAGAGTCGGCTCCTCGATGGCGGATTTGAACGGCAGCCCCGCGGTATGGCTGAGGATTTCCCTAACCGTTATCGCATGGGAGGGTTTTCGCAGCAGCAGATGAGACTCGTCCTTCTCCGCGATCACCATCTGGCCCTTGAACTCCGGCAGGTATTTTTCCACCGGATCATTCAACGAAACCTTGCCCTCATCCACCAGCATCATTAGCCCCGCAGCGGTGACGGCCTTCGTTTGTGAAGCGATCCAAAAAACGGTATCCGCCGTCATGGACTTCCCCGCCCCGATATCCGAGAAGCCCACCGTCTCCACCGCAAGCACTTTGTCTTTGTCTGCCACGAGAACCACCGCACCGGCGAGGACATGGCGGTCCACGAAGGGTTGAAGAACTTTCGCCGCGGGCGCGGGCAGCGGCTCCGCCGGAGTCGGACAACATAATGTCAAAGTG
>DATAIE010000529.1:0-1954 GCA_036262875.1 Verrucomicrobiales bacterium | reverse complement strand
GCCCGTCCCATGCGAGGCAGATGGGTTTCATGATGTCCGGCTCCGCGGCGAAGAGTTCCAGCCGCAGATCCGGCGCGACCTGAGTGCGCTCCATGCTGCCCTTCACGCTGAGCGGATGCTGATAAGTAAGCGGCTGCGGACGACGCTCATAGTTCGCCACGGTCGGCTTCGGCTCGCGCCGCTCGGCCTCACGGGCCTGGACAAACTGCTCCCACCCGGCCCGGCGCGCTGAACCGGCTGCGGTGAGCAGTTTCTCCTTCAGCGGATCGAGAAAATCAGCCGGGGCGGGATTACCGGTGGCGGCAGAGAAATCAGCCGTCACCACCTTCGTCTGTGCGACTCCACTCAGCGCTGGAAATGCGCCCGCCGGAGCATCGAGGAGAACGGCATCGAATTGGGTGATCCAGTCTGCGGTGACCTGTGCGGGATCGGCGGTGTAGTCGAACCAGATGGCGTCGCGCCCGAAGTCGCGCATGACCGTATGGCAGTGCTTGCGGCTTCCGGCTTTTTCACTGCCGAGGAAGAGCACGCGGATCGCACCGGTTTGATTCGAAGCGCCGGTCTTGCCGGAGGGCGCGGGCGATGGCGCGGGAGCAGGTGCAGCGGCGGTCACGGGCTGGAAAAGGCGCGGAGCGAATTCGTGCAGGCTGCGGCGCCATGTCTGCCACTCGTGCGCGGTCTCCGGGGATTCGTAGAAGGCACTGTTGATGCCGGCCTGCTGGAGTGCGGCAACGTTGGCCTTGCCGGTCGCGCCATTCTCCCGGCTTCCGTAGCTCACGAACACGAGTTTGTTCTTCTGTTTGAAGGCGTCCATGCCGGCGATGTCCGCCGGTGCGATGCTGCCGCCGCTGAAAATGCCGATGTGGGAAAACTTGTCAGGATTCGCCAGCGTGATGGCCTTCGTCTGCATGCCGCCCATGGAGAGACCGGCCATCGCACGATGCGGCTGATCGGCGAGCGTGCGGTAGCCGGCATCCACGAACGGGATGAGGTCCTCCAGGAGCACCCTAGTAAACGCGGAAAAATCAAACGAGCGCCCGCCGGGGCCGCGTCCACCGGGAGGGCCCCCGGGTGCTGCGCTGCCGGGAGGCGGGCCGCCCGGAGCGGCACCGCGCGGAGGACCGCTGCCGGGCACGTAGCTGTTCGCCATCACGATGATGAACGGCCTGGCTTTGCCCTCAGCGATCAGATTGTCCATGATCAAGCCGGCGAAGCCCTGCTGGCCCCAGCCGGTCTCGTCTTCACCGCCGCCATGCTGGAGATACAGGACCGGGAACCGCTGCGCCGGATCTTTATCATAGCCCGGCGGGGTATAGATGAAGCAGCGGAGAACGGCACTGGCGTTTTTAGACGGATACCACACCTGCCGGAGGTCGCCGTGCGGTACATTCCTGAGCGCGTAAAAGTCCTTGTCCTTCGCCGGGATTTCGATCCCGCTGCCCCACCGGCTGGAACCGTAATAATACGTGCTGTTCGGGTCCGGCACTTCCGCTCCATCGATCTTGAGGGCGTAATAGTGGAAGCCCTCGTCCAGGACCCGCGAGTAGCCGGTCCACGCGCCATCCTCGCCCTTCGTAAAGGCGGTGCTGTCGCGAAACGTCACGCCCACGCTCTGAGCCTGCGGAGCCACGATGCGGAATTTGATGCGGCCTTCCGAGTTCACCTGCGGGTATTCCCTGCCGCGCTGGTTGGTGGGCGCCGGTTTCCAGTCATCCCTGGGCGGGCTGTCCTGCGCCGGGCAAAGCGGGCCGGCTGTGATCGCAGCGAAGGCGACGATGGTTCGATTCAGATTCATCGGGTGTTTGGAGCGGTGGTTCCCCCCATCGGACCGGGCCGGGAGTTCCCCGCGGTGGTCACCCCGAAAACGGAATTCACGATGCGCTTTCATTTGGCAGAAGGGGATCAGTGTGGAATGGTGCGATAGTTTCAAGATGACATCATGATGTCAATCTTT
>DATAIE010000528.1:0-12022 GCA_036262875.1 Verrucomicrobiales bacterium | reverse complement strand
AGTCACGCACACCGCAGGAAATTGGAGAAAATGGGAAAGAACTGCGCCCGAAAGCGTCTGTGGATTGTGACCGGAGAATCGGGGCCGGGTCAAGCACGGATGGAGGCCTCATCCTGGAAAAACTACCATGAATTAGGGATTGAATCCTCCCGCGAACTCTCCTAATTTCACCATTCACTAATCAAACGTCGTTTTCAATCGACGCTTTCCTGACCTCCGCATATGAGACCCGCTCTTCTGCTCAAACTGAACCTTTCATTTGCTGTGCTTGCGGCGGCTTCCTTTGGCGCTTCCAAAGCGGAGGCGGCGGGAGTCACTGTCAACAATTCAGCGCTCATCGGAGCTTACGATTACGCCGATGCCTTTACGGGAACCGCTGACGGAGGTGCAGCGAACCGGCCCTATATTGCTGCCGTTCAACCGGCGCCGGCCTACGTGGTCAATCAAACTTTCGGGCATCCCACGACGAATTTCCAAACCCCCGGACAAGCCGTCGGTGTCGCCTCATTCAGCATCGCAAGTGACACCCAGGGCCAGGTGGCGGGCAGCAGCATCTATCCGGGCAGCAGCGGAGCCGGCAGTTCCACGGGCTTTACTCAAACCGGCGGAGGTGCCGACTGGGTGGTTTCCTACGGGTTCCGGACAAACTACATCGTTCAGGTGGACGCGGTGACTGTGCATGACCGCATCGACATCAGTTCGGGACCGAACTCGTCGGCCGTCGGAGGCAGCGCGACCAACTCACTCGCAATCTTTTTCCGGGGAGACGGCACGGGCGCGGTATCGCTCTACAATTCAGTGGACGGGGATACACCCGTTCCCGGCTACAATACCGGCATCACCGCCGCCATGGCCGGGCAGTGGAACAACTACGCCGTCCGTTTTGACACGGTGAACAACAAGCTGGAACTCTACGTCAATCAGGTCTCGAAGGGGATCATCGATTTGCTGACGGTGGGTGGCGGAAAATACGCGAATTTCTCCAATGCTTTCGTGGGTGTGGGTGGCGGGATGGGTGCCGGTGACGACCGTCTCTGGACCGACAATTTCCAAGTGGGGGCTCCGATCCCGGAACCAGGTTCGATGGCGCTGGCTCTCGGCTCTCTGGGGCTGCTGACCCTGCGCCGCCGGAGATAGTTCCTGAACGAATTACGCCACCGCGAGGACCGCCCGGGCACGGGCTGCATCGCGTTCGATCTGGGTCTTAAGCTGATCGATGGACTCAAACCGGAGTTCTTCGCGCAGGCGCTGAACGAAGCGGACTTCCACGGATTCGCCATAGAGGTCGCCGGTGAAGTCGAAGAGGTGGACCTCCAGATGCCGTTCTGTGCTGTCGCGGTCCACGGTGGGGCGGTGGCCGAGATTTGCGACACCCCGCAAAAGAGTGTCTTTCACGAGAGCGCGCACGGCATAGACGCCGATGGGCGGGAGTTGCTCCGCTTCGAGGGCGAGGTTTGCCGTGGGGAATCCAAGGGTGGCGCCAAGATGGCGTCCGTGGATGACCGTCCCCAGAACGGAATACTCGCGGGCGAGAAGGAGCGCGGCCTCCGGGAAGTCTCCGCGCTCGACGGCGGTCCGGATACGGGTGCTGCTGACAGGTTCGCCGCCGCACGTCACAGGTGCGATGCCGTGAGCCGAAAAACCCAGGCGCTGGCCAAGGGTTTCCAGCGTGGCCAGCGTGCCGGTGCGCCCGCGTCCGAAAGCCCATGATTTCCCAACGGTGATGGAAGCAAGAGGACGGCAGGCACCGGCGATGTCTCCGATAAACTCATCCGGACTGAGCGCCGCCAGGGAGGCGTCGAACGGAATAACCAGGAGGTAGCGCACGCCGAGACGCTCCAGGATCAGCGCTTTGTGATGAGTGGAGGTCAGAAGCCGGGGCGCCTTATCCGGACGCAGAAATTTGAGAGGATGCGGATCGAACGTCGCCACCACGGCGCTCCCTCCGGATTCCGCAGCCAGGCTGTGGGCGTGTTGAATCACCTCCTGGTGGCCGGCATGCACGCCATCGAAGAACCCGATCGCAAGATGAACCGGGCCCGGGACGGAGGAGAGGCTGTCGATGCTGGAAAGAAGTGGCATGGTCAGGCGCCGCGGAGGCGGCTCACGTCGCGCAGGGAAAGAACCCGGGCGAGAATGTCCTCGCGGGGCAGCGACTTCAGTTCATCGAAGGTCAGGTTTCCCTGCACGGAGAACTTGCCGCTGCGGGTCCGCCGCAGGCCGGCCATATGCCCCCCGCAGCCGAGCCGCTCTCCGATATCGTGGCAATAGGTGCGCACATAGAATCCCTTGCTGCACACCACCCGGAAGTCCACGTCCGGAAGAGCGACGCGTTTGACCTGATGATGGAAAACGGTGACCAGCCGGGGCTGACGTTCCACCTCCTGACCCTTGCGGGCCAGTTTGTAGAGGGGCACGCCGTCGATTTTGATGGCGCTGACCATGGGAGGAAGCTGATGAAAATCCCCGCGATAGTGAGCGAAGGCGGCCTCGATCTGTTCGTTAGTGAATTCGGGCACGGGTTTGGTTACCAGCACTTCGCCCTCGGCATCCTGAGTGCTGGTGGTGGCACCGAGGCGCAGGGTGCCTTCATACTCCTTTTCCTCGGCCATGAGGAGGTCCTGGATCTTGGTGGCACGGCCCACCACGAGAATGAGCAGGCCGGTGGCCATGGGATCGAGCGTGCCGCAGTGGCCGATCTTTTTCGTGCCAAGGCGTTTGCGCGCGACGGCAACGACGTCGTGCGACGTCATGTCCGGCTGTTTATCGATCAGCAGCACGCCGTCAATTTCGGCTTCGGGCGGACGCGGCTTAGGCGGGAGGGAGTGCTTCATCAATTGCATGGAAAACTCGGGTGGTGGCTTCAGTGAGGGGACCTTTCAGGCGGGCGCCGGCAGCGAGGGCATGACCTCCGCCACCGAAGACGGCACAAACTTTGCCGACATCCACGCGGGGATCTTTGGAACGCAGGCTGAGCCGGATTTTGCCCTCCGGTCCGGGAAGTTCTTCAAACGCGGCGGCGACGATCACCCCCTGAATGCCGCGGAGCGTATCGATGAGGCCCTCGGCATCCTCCGGCTTCATTTGGGTGGCGGCGGCGAGTTCCTGTGTCAGCGCCCATGAGGCCACGCGACCACCGTGCGTGATTTGCATGGTGTTCAACAGGCCCCGGAGCAACTCAATGCGCCGCATCGGATGGTTCTCGTAGGTATCCCGCGCGAGCTGGGAAATATCCACGCCGAGCCGGATCAACTCCGCGCCGATCTCATACGTGCGGGCCGTGGTGCCCTGATACTGAAAGGAACCTGTATCCGTGCTGATGGCGACGTAGAGATTGGACCCGATATCGCGGTCAAGCGGCAGACCGGCGGACGAGAGAAGATTGAAGACGATCTCGCCGGTGGCCGGGGCATCGCTGTCGATAAAATGAAGCCGGCCATAGTCTTCGTTGCTGCGGTGGTGATCGATATTGATCCACAGCGGCACATCGTTCAGAGCGGCGAGGCATTTGGCACCGAGACGCTCCCGCGTGGCACAGTCGACGGCAATGACGGCATCCGCGGTGATGGTTTCCCCGCCCGGTTGCTCCAGCAGTTCCGATCCGGGCAGGAAGCGAAGCGTCTCCGGCACCGGATCTTCATTCAACACGCGAACGGACTTCCCCATTTTTTTCAACGCCAGCGCCACAGCGAGCGTGGAGCCGATGGCATCGCCGTCCGGACGGTAATGGCTCAGCACGACAAAGGATGCCCCGTCCTGCAGACAGCGGGCAATCTCTTCAAGACTGGTATTGGTGCGGAGTGGCATGGGATGAAATGACGGAGCGCGAAATCAGAATGTCGAAGGAACCACGGGTTCAGTCTTCTTCGTCCCGGACAGTAAAATCGCGGGGGCTGCGGCGGGGTCCCGTTCTGCGGGCGGGAACGGAGGATTTAGGTGTCTTTACGTCTTCCTCCTCTTCGCTGTCGTCGGGATCGGCGTCTGCGGATTCGGAGGTGAGGTCTTCCTCCTCCTCGTCGGTGAAGTCCTCGTCATCCTCGACCGGGGTGGCGGGCGCAGAGGGTGCCCCGGCATTGTCCCGGGCAGCGGACTCCGCGAGCTGCCGGTCGATAGTGTCCATAATGGCGGTCACCCGGACGCCGCGCTCCACACTGTGATCGAGCCGGAAATGAAAGTGAGGGGTGTTTTTCAGAACGACACGTTTGGCGACGCGCGTCTGAAGTTCACCGTGCTGGCGGTTGAGCACATCCACGACATGCTGGGACTGGTGTTCCCCGCCGATGACGCCAATGTAAAAATAGGCGTGCTTCAGATCCGGAGTGATATCCACGTCATTTACCGTGACCAGCACATTGGGGAAGGCATGGTCGCGCGCGAGGATGGCACCCAGCTCGCGCTGAAGAAGCTCACGAACTCTAACGAGACGGTTTTTCACGGTGAATAGCGGGAATCGGGGTTCTTGTTCAGGAGGGAAGCTCCACCGCCAGCGTTCGAAATGGAGAACACTGAACTCTGGAGGTTTCGTCCGGCGGCTCCGGTCAGAGTGTCTGTGCGATCTTCTCCAGTTCGTAGCACTCGATGATATCGCCCTCCTCGTAGTCGGTAAAGTCACCGAGGCGGATACCGCATTCGAGGCCGTTGCGGACCTCCTGCACGTCGTCATTGAAGCGGCGGAGGGTGTGGAAGGCGCCGTCGTAAACGGGCTGTTTGCCGCGGATGACGCGGGCGTGAGCGCTGCGCACGATGCGTCCGTCGGTCACCACCGAACCGCCCACCTTGCCTTTACTGACTTTGAAGACCTGTTTGACGAGAGCGTGACCGATGATCTTCTCGCGCTTCAACGGATCGAGCAGGCCGAGCATCGCTTCCTTCACCTGGTCGATGAGTTCGTAAATGATGGAGTAGAGTTTGATCTGCACGCCCTCGGCCTTGGCGGTCTTGAGCGCTTTGCCCTCCACCTTGACGCCAAAGCCGATCACAACGGCATCAGAGGCCGAGGCAAGAATGATGTCGTTGTCTGTGATGGGGCCCACGCCTTCGAGGAGGAACTCAATATGCACTTTCTCCGAAACAATGCTCCGGAGCTGACCGACGATGGCTTCAAGCGACCCCTGCACATCGGTGCGGAGGATGAGCTTGAGGCTCTTTTTCTGCCCGGAGTCCATGTTGGCGAAGAGAGCCTCCAGAGTGGCACGGCGGGGTGCCGCGAGTTTTTCCATCCGCTGCTGGGCGGTGCGCTCTTCGCTGAGGCGCTTGGCATCGCGCTCATTTTCCATCTCCACGAGTTCGTCGCCGACGTTAGGCAGAGCGCTGAAGCCGAGGACTTCCACCGGAGTGGCCGGTCCGGCCTCCTTCACGGGCTGCCCCCTGTCGTTGAGCATGCCCTTCACCTTGCCGGAGAGCACTCCGCAGATGAACGAGGTGCCGATCTTCAAGGTGCCGGTCTGCGGGATCACGGTGGCGGTGGGGCCCTTGCCCGCCTCCACGCGGCTTTCGATGATCAGCGCGCGGCAGGGAGCCTTGGGGTTGGCCTTCAGTTCCATCATCTCCGCTTCCAAAAGGGCGGCGTCGAGCAGTTCGTCGATACCGGTGCCCTTGGTGGCGGAGACGGGGATGCAGGCCGTGGTGCCGCCCCAGTCCTCCGTCATGAGGTCCTCCGCCTGGAGTTGCATCTTCACCTTGTCAGGATCGGCCGTTTTGAGGTCGATCTTGTTCAGCGCCACGACGATTTTCACCCCCGCTGCTTTGGCATGGGCGATGGCTTCCTTCGTCTGCGGCATGATGCCGTCATCCGCCGCGATCACAAGGATGACGATATCCGTGACGTGCGCTCCACGGGCACGCATGGCCGAGAAAGCCGCGTGGCCCGGAGTGTCGAGAACGGTAATTTTGCCTCCCTTGTGTTCGATGCTGTAGGCACCGATATGCTGCGTGATGCCGCCGGCCTCGCCGGTCACGACGCGCGTCTTGCGAATGGCGTCGATAAGGCTGGTCTTACCGTGGTCCACGTGGCCCATGAAAGCGATGATGGGGGCGCGGGGCAGGAGCTTGTCCACTTCCTCCTCCACCGGCGGGGGCGGAGGGGGGGCGATGACTTCCTCGACCTTGTGAATACCGGCTCCTTTTTCGCGTTTCTCACGCTCGAAGATAAACCCGTGCTTTTCGCAAATCTTGACGGCCACTTCCGTCTCGATGGAGACGCTGGGGTTGGCAAAGATGTCCAGTTCCATCAAGTCCTTGATGAGAACGAAGACCTTTACTCCCATGCGTTCGGCGAGGTCGCGGACGATGATGGGCGGCTTGATGCTGATGTACTTTTCGTCACCGGGCTCGACCGGTTCGCTCGCAACCACGGGGACAGCCACGGGAGCGGGGGCCGGCGGGGCGGGGGAAGCGGCTTCCTCTTTTTCAGCGAGCAGCTTGGAAATCGGCTGCACCACGCTCGGCGCGCCTTCCGCGGGACGGCGGCGCTTTGGCTTGGGCTCATCGTCGATGAGCGACAGCACCTCCTTTACGGGGGGAGGCGGCGGGGGCGGCGGCTCGGGGGCGGGAGGGGGCGCACCAGGCTTGTTGCGCACGCGCTTCGGTTTCTCCGCGAGGAGGTCGAGAGTGACAGAGGGGGGCTTGGGAGGAGCAGGCGTGTCAGCAGTGCCCTCCGCAGGTCTAGCTGCGGTGGAACGAGGGGGAGCTGCCTTCTTCGCCGCGGAGGCGGAAGGAGCATCGGCACCGGAGGCGCCAGGGGATTTCGGTTTGGCTGACATGCGTTGGGGTGAGAGTTTTCATGGCGGCGCTGGGCGGTTCCCGTTCAGGAAACTCAGGCCGGTTGGGGGGAACCCGCTTTGGCCAGAATGGCCGCCGCCTGCTCCAGAGGAATTTCGAGAATGCCGGCGATATCGTCGGCACCGGCAGTGGAGATCACTTCGAGGCTGTGGAGGCCGTTGCGCACGAGGACCTCCGCCATGTCGGTTTCGATGCGGAGCTTCTCCGCAAGATCGGCGACGGCATTGTGGACTTTGCCTTCGAACTTTTCATGGGCGCTTTCGTCCCGCTCCACCTGGAGGTCCCAGCCCATGAGCGCCTTGGTGAGGCGCACGTTCTGGCCGTGACGTCCGATAGCCTTGGAGAGATCCTCCTCGCGCACCCTGACAAAGATGCGGCGGTTGGCGGGATCCACGGTGATCTTGTCATCGTTGATCTGAGCGGGCTTCAGGGCGTCCTTGAGGAACTCCTTCGGATTGTCGCTCCACTTGATGATATCCACCTTTTCGTTGTTCAACTCACGAACGATGTTCTTCACGCGAGCGCCGCGCATGCCGACACAGGCTCCCACCGGGTCCACCTTCGAGTCGGCGGAATAGACCGCGATTTTAGTGCGGTAGCCGGCCTCGCGGGAAATCGAGCGGATTTCCACCGTGCGGTCGGAGATTTCGCTCACTTCGCTTTCGAAGAGGCGTTTTACGAAATTGGTGTGGGCGCGGCTGAGGATGATCTCCGGACCGCGGGCACCGTTTTCCACAGCCACGACGTACAGGCGCAAGCGGTCACCGATATTGTAGTCTTCGGTGGTCACGCGCTCTTTTTTGGTCATCACGCCCTCGAATTTTCCGAGGTCGATGATCACGTCCGATTTTTCAAACCGGCGCACCGTTCCGTGGACGATGTCTCCGGCGCGGTCCTTGAACTCTTCATAAATAAGAGACTTTTCCTCCTGGCGGATGCGCTGCATCATCGCCTGGCGGGCCGTCTGCGCGGCAATGCGCCCCATGTCTTTGGGGGTCACCTCGACATCGATTTCGTCGCCGATCGCGACTTCTTTCGTGAGTTTCGCCTTTTTAGCGATTTTTTGCGCCACGGGCAGAGAGATTTCCTCGTACGGCTGCGTAACGGTTTCCACCACCAGCAGTTTGGCGATGGCCTTGATGGTTCCCTTGGCGGGGTCGATGTCGATGCGCAGCTCACGCGCCGGACCGATGTTTTTACGGGCAGCCGTGAGGATGGCGCTGGAAAGCGCATCCACCATTTTGCTGCGGGGGATGCCTTTTTCGCGCTCGTAGTAATCGAAAACTGCCAGAAGTTCGCTGGTCATAGAAGTCCTTGAGGGTAAAAAACAAAAAAACGGGAATTTCTTCCCGTTTTCCATTTCACGGACCGGATACTAAACGGGAAAATCCGGGCGTCAAGAATCACGATTGACAAAAATTCCCCGCTCGCACGGCGTTCGGGCAAAAATTTTGCCAACCGGCGAAGTCTCTATGTCTTGGAAGAACTGGTGGAGCATAGCGGATTCGAACCGCTGACCCCCACAATGCCATTGTGGTGCTCTACCAACTGAGCTAATACCCCATAATCCCAAGTCTGTCGGACGGCGGAAGCGTATACTGCGACAGTTTGGGTTGCCAAGCGATTTTTTCACTGCGCCGAAAAGTGATGTGCTGAATCAGGTCCGGCGCGGCAACCGGATGGCCTTCTATCATAAACGCGACAAAAAATAAGTTTGCGTCTCAACAGGCGATCTGTGAGGATGATTCGCCTTCCTTTCCAATTGGAAGCTGATCCCACCCTCCAGTCCCCATGAAAAAGTCTCTCCCTGCGATTGCTGTCACTCTTGCGCTTTCCGGTTCACTCGCCCGCGCTGCGGCGTTAAAAGGTCTTTGGACCTTCGACAATCCGGCGAACCTGGGTCAGGCGACGGTAGGAACGAATCTCGCGATCAACGGCGTGGCACCTGCCTACAGCGCCACGCTGGCGGATGATTCAGCCAAATCACTGTCCGGAGTGGTGACCACAGTGACGGGAACCGGCAATGGCTTTACCGCGACTCATAACATCGCGCCAAACGGGGGCGGTGCCCTGGTGAATGACTTTTCCATTCTCGTGGACATGTTTTCGCCGGTGACGAGCCGGAGTTCATGGCGCGCCATCGTGCAGACGACTCTGGCGAATGATGAAGATGCCGATTATTTCATCCGGCCCGACACGGACCGCATAGGCACGTCCTCGATGACCTACAGCACGACGGGAATCCCGGAAGCGAATTGGAGCCGGCTGGTGCTGACCTACCATCTCGATTCAGTATCGACGAATTCGACCATCAAGGCCTATATCAACGGCACCCTGTTCTACAACCACGCCGGAACAGCTGATACGGACTTCCTGCGCGACGACCGCTTTGCCCTTCAACCGACGGTTCTCTTTTTCCACGACGACGACAATGAAAACGCGTCGCTGAATATTGGAGCTCTCGCGATCTGGGATGGGGTTCTCACGGCGGGCGAAGTGGGGAACCTCGGCCTTGCCGGCGCGGCTGTTCCGGAGCCCTCCGCGGGAATTCTCGCGGCAGTCGCTGGGCTCGGGCTGATGCGGCGGCGCCGGAAATAAGGCCCGGGGGAAGGAATCCCGGGCTGCATTCGTATTTCTTCCTGCCGGAAAAGTTGGTCGGGGCAGACTTGCTCCGGCGGCAGTCCTCTGGTTTACTGCCCGTTCTTTCCCTTCCCATGAAGCTGCTGCGCTTTTCCCTGCTCCTGTCCCTGCTGACACCCGCGCTTTCGGAGGCCACCGGCACACTTGCCGGAATGTGGCGGTTTGACGATCCCTCCAATCCGGGACTTGCCACGGTGGGAAGTGATCTCGTGTTCCAGGGAGCGGCACCCGTCTATTCGGCCTCTCTCAATGACGACGCCGGCAGCGGCCAGACGGGATGCATCACCACGGCGGCAGCGGCGAATGCGAACCGCATCATTTGCACGCACGGGATTTTGCCAAACGGCGGGGGCAGTTATGTCAACGAGTACACCATCCTCGCCGATATCCTCTCCCCTGCGGCCAGCCGCACCCACTGGCGCACGCTTTACCAGACGAACACGGGCAACAGCAATGACGGTGACTATTTCATCAGCACGACGGACACCCTGGGCGTGGGGGACCTGGGCTATTCCGCGGGAACCATCGATGACACTAAATGGACGCGGGTGGTTCTGTCCGTCAAACTGGGGACAGGGAATCCTATCGTTGTGTATTTGAACGGCCAGCCGTTTCATACACACACCTCCGTAGCGGCGGATGGACGTTTTTCCCTCGATCCGACCCTGATGTTCTTTTCCGATAACGACGGGGACAACTGGCCGCTGCACGTGGGCATGCTGGCGATCTGGGATGGTGCGCTGAGCGCTTCGGAGGTGGCCATGCTCGGCACGGCGGGAGCGCCGGTGCCGCTGAATCTCGATCCTTTTCCTGGCTCGCCGCGAAATCTCAATGTGACCGTGAATCAGGGAACGTCTCAGGCGTTGCTGACGTGGACGGCGGCGGCGGCTGATTTTGAAGCAACGGGGGTGCGGTTGTTTCGGAACGGATCGCAGATCGCGGAGTTGCCGCTCGCAGCGGCAACGTATACCGACACGCTGCCAGGCGGCGCGGCCATCCAGGAATTCACCTATCAATTAAAGACCTACGGGGGGACCGTGGGAGACAGCGTGCCACCTATGCAGGTTTCCACGCTGTGGAATCCGGCGGGAACGGCGGGCGGACTGGTGGCGTACTACCGGTTTGAAGGAGATTTCGCGGACAGCGCTCCGGACGGGGTGGATCATCCGGCGTCCGTATCCGGCGCGGCGCCGCGGATGGTGGCGGACGGCAAAGTGGGCCGGGGACTTGAGTTCAATGATACGCTGTCGCCGCATGCGATGTTGACTTTGGGCAATCCGGCGGCCCTGCAGTTTGGTGCGGCGCAGGACTTTTCCGTGGCGTTCTGGATGAAGCATCCGTTCGATGCCTCCGCCAATCACACCGCGTTTGGCGGCAATGACGGCAACGGCGTGATCATCGGTAACAAGGACTGGCTCAGCGGGACCAACCGCGGATGGGTGCTCGCATTGAAATCCGACGGCGGTCTCACGTTCAATGCCGCGGACGGGACGGTGCGGAAAGATGCGACGATCGGGGACCGGGAAGGAGTGAAGGCGATCAGCGATGGATTCTGGCATCACGTCGCAGTGTCCTGTGATCGCGATGGCATGGCCACCTGTTATCTGGATGGCAAGGTAACGGCCACGGTGAGCCTCGCCGGAATGGGGGATGTGGACGCGGGCCTGCCGACGGTCATCGGATGCGACGGCAAGCTGGGGGCAAGTCCCTATTGGCTGTGCGGCAGTGTGGATGAGGTGGCCATCTGGCGGCGGCAACTCACGCCGGATGATGTGGCGCTCATGCGCCGCCGCGGGTTGTCAGGGCAGGCTTTGACCGGTACACCGGTGGTCGACAGTGATGGCGACGGCCTCGCGGACGGCTGGGAGATGGCGCAGTTTGGCAATCTCGATCAAAACGGCGAGGGGGATTTTGACAACGATGGCATCAGTAACCGCGCGGAATATGCGGCGGGCACCTCCGCCACCGCGAGTCAGGCGGATCCCGCTCTGCGCGTCGATATGATCCCGCTGCCCGGGTCGCCGGGCCAAATAACCGCGCGTGTGACGTGGCGGCGCAGCAAGAGCGCGGCGGTGAACACACGTTATGTCGTCGAGCACTCGGACGACGGCTCCACCTGGCTGACGAATGGTCTGATCCCGATGGGCGCTCCGGTATCCGTCGATGCCAATACGGAGGAGTGGAGCGTGTATGCATCCGCGGCGCTCGCCGGCCAGCGGCGGATGTTCCGTGTGCGCATGTCGCCGCAGTATCAGGGAACCGTGCAGGCAAACCTGACGCCTCAAGTGGAATACACCAGCCGCGGCATCCTGATCACGTGGACCACTGCTGAAGCAGCGCCAACGATCCTGGAATACGGATCCAACCGTCAGTTCAGCACGCGCTATGAAGATTGGACGCTGACGACTTTCCACCAGGTGCTTCTTCCCAACTTTGGCACCGGCGACGATGTGGCGCTGGCGGTTGTCAGCATTTCCGGAGGCGTGGAGACGCGCTCGGGGACGTTCAGCACGGAGACCGCCTCCAACTATTCCCCGGCGGCGATTCCGGATCAGGGCGGTTTTGTTACCGGCGGCAATTACGCGGCGAATGCGGCGGCCAT
>DATAIE010000527.1:0-1685 GCA_036262875.1 Verrucomicrobiales bacterium | reverse complement strand
TTCCTTCCTTCGATTTCTCAACCACCGAGGGAGCTCTCAAAGCACTCGCAAATCCTAATGAAGAGGTCCGCTATCATGCGTGGACCGCTCTTTCCAAAGCGGGCGAAGCGGCACTGCCCGCCATGCACCAGGCAGCGATGGCTTCGACCGATCCCCGCTTCGTCGCCCGTGTGGGCTGGATCGCCGCCAAAATGCCGGGCAAGGCCGGAAAGCTGATCGAGCACGCCCTCTCCCGCAGCGAGGAGGACCTGCGCTGCATGGCACTCCGCATGGCCCGCGAATCCAGCGAAGACATCATCCCCATCGTGACGAAAGTCGCGGAGGACAAGTCCGCCGCCGTTCGCCGCGAAGCCGTCATTTCCCTGCGCTTCAGCAAGTCTGCCGATATGCCGAAGCTGTGGGCGAAACTCGCGCAGCAGCACACTGCCGGCGACCGCTGGAGCATCGAAGCTCTGGGCATCGGGGCCGCACTCCGGTGGGACGAATGCATGGAGGAGTATCTCAAAGCGGTGCCCAATGCCGCCGACACGCCCTCCGGCCGCGACGTGATCTGGCGGAGCCGGTCAAAGAAGACACCGGAATTGCTGGCGAAGATCGTGAAGAATCCGCAAACTCCGGAAGCTGAGAAAGACCGCTACATGCGCGCCTTCGACTTCCAAAAGAGCCCGGAGAAAGACAAGGCTCTGGAGAGTTTGCTGCAATAACGGACCCAGGCGGCTCAAAGCCCCGCCGGGATGGCAACGCTCAGCCGCATGTACCTCCGTGGCATCACCAGCCCGAGGCGCACTGCGATGGCGGTAGTGTTGTCCTGGACCACCGTGCTTCCGCTTCCCTGGGTGCCGGCGGTGACCCATGTTTGCAGATCCGCTGAAGTCTGCACCAGGTAGACGAGTCCGTCGTCCAGCGCCGGCTGGCGTTTGGGCAGCGTCCACGTCAATCCCTGCGCGCCGAGGACGGGTTCGGGCAGCTTGCTGAACGCATGCGGATTGAGATCGAACATAAACTCCACCACATTTGAGATGCGATCCCCGTCGTCATCTCCTGCAGGGCCTTGAGTGACGCCGTTGGCCGTGGCCCAGCGGCTGTAGTTCGAACCTGAAGTCACAGGCTGCAGCAGTTCAAATCCGTCTGTTCCGGCGTTGTTGGTGAACACGATTGTCTTCTGGGCGGCAGTGAGACGCTCGGCATTCCCTCCCGGAGTCATGAGATTGTCGGACGCCGTCGCGTGATCGAGGCCGAGATTGTGCCCGATCTCGTGGGCAATCACCCCGGCGATGACATCGCGTCCGCCGGTGAAGGTGAGCAGATTTCGCCCGACATGGACTGTAATTCCATTGTCATCCACAAACGCTAGACCGTTGGCCACGTCGTCGCTTTCCCGTTCGAATCCCGGCACGACCTCCACGAAGAACATGTTGATCACGGTGGTGACACTGCTCGCGGGCGGACGCGGCGCGGTATTCACGATCGTTTCCAGATCGCCATCCGGACGCGGCGTGCTGTTGTAGTTCGCCGGTGAGCCGTCGTAGGCAAAATCACTGACGTATTCGGTAAACGGAAGCCAGTCGATCCTCACGCCAGTCTGTGCCCAGATGAGGTTGATTTGCTCTTTGATGTAAGTCTCCTCCGCTGTCGTTCCCAGTCCCGGCACCGTCGTCCCGGATGTCTTCCGGACGCGAATCGGC
>DATAIE010000526.1:0-2790 GCA_036262875.1 Verrucomicrobiales bacterium | reverse complement strand
CGCCGGTGTAGTACGGGCCCTGGGGGGCGGGATAGCCGTTTTCCGGGAATCCGAGCGGACGTCCGTCCTGATAGAGAAAGTATTCCTGTTCGAAGCCGAACCATGCGCCCGGATCATCGGCGATGCCGGCACGGGTGTTCGACGGGTGGGGGGTCACACCGTCGGGCATCATGACTTCGCACATCACCAGCACGCCGTTCTTGCGGGTGGTGTCCGGGTAAACGGCCACGGGCTTCAGCACGCAGTCAGAGCTTTTGCCCTCCGCCTGCTGGGTGGAACTGCCGTCAAAGCCCCAGTTCGGGAGTTCTTCGAGTTTCGGGAAGTCTTTGTATTCCTTGATCTGAGTCTTGCTGCGAAGGCTCGCGACGGGGGTGTAGCCGTCGAGCCAGACGTATTCGAGTTTATATTTGGCCATGGTTGGTGGGTGTTCAGCTTGCAGTTGGATGCGCCCGGGAGGAGGAAGTACCTGCGCCCGGTAGCGGTGCAGCGTGAAAGCACTGAATGTGCCAGATGGGAAGCGTTTTTTTCCGGCAGTTCAAAGCAGTGCCATCGGAAAACGACGCCGGCCCTGAAAGGACCGCGGACATCCTCTCCGCCCCGGTGCAGCGAGCCTCTGTTCCTCGCCCTCCCCCTATGCAATTTCCGGTGCAATCAGGTGGCCGTCTCACGCCTCGCGACTGGGAGCGCCGCTGTCCCGGCGGCTCCTGTTCCTCCCCACGCGAAAATCTTATCCTCCTGCTCGCAGGAACCGGCTCTCCGCTGCCCCTTCCGGCACAGACCGCCTTTTGGCACGGCCTTGATGCGGCCGCATTCCCCGCCTATGGCGGAGCAGATGCAGGAGACGAAAAATACAGCACGGGCCACCGTCCGGCTGGGCTACGACGGCAGGGTCCACAAGACCTTCCGGGGCCACATGGCAAAGGAGCGGTTCGAACACGAGGTGCGGGTATTACAATACCTTGAGAAAGCCGGCTGCCCGTTCGTGCCCCGCGTCCTGGAGACCGACCCGGAAAACCTGTATCTGGTCACCACCAACTGCGGAGCCCGCGTGGAGCGCATCTCGGAGGACCGGCTGCTCGAACTCTTTGCGGAGCTCGAGCAGTACGGCGTCCGGCACGAGGACCCCTACCTGAGAAACGTGACCTACCGAGCCAGTGACGGCCGGTTTTGCCTCATCGATTTTGAGTTTGCCACCATTCTCGATCAGCCGGATGTCGGACCTCCGCCCCCGCCGCGCGATCCCGCTCCGCATTAACATGGAAGAAGACGCCCCCTCCCCTGAAATTCAATGGTCTGGCATGACCCACCCCGGCCGGTTCCGTCCGAACAATGAGGACGCTTTTTTGGCGCTGACCTTCGATGCTTGCGAGGTGCGCTACCTGGGAAAGACCGGACATTCCACTCTGGACGAGGGGGACTTTGTCTTCGCCGTCAGTGACGGGATGGGAGGTGCCAATGGCGGCGAGTATGCCAGCCGGCTGGCGGTGGATAAGATCACGCGGCTCCTGCCCCGCAGCTACCGCATGGCCGCCGCCCACCTTGCCTCCGGGATCGGGGATGTGCTCCTGGAGATCTTTTCCCACGTGCATTCCGAGATGGAAAAACTCGGTCGCAACTACGAGGAATGTGCCGGCATGGGCGCTACTCTGAGCCTGGCCTGTTTCTCGCCAGGCAGGATGCACTTTGCGCATGTCGGTGACAGCCGGATTTATTATCTCCCCAAAGGCGGATCACTCCTCCAGGTTTCGCATGACCACAGCTACGTCGGCTGGCTGCGCCGCCAGGGAAAAGTGAATGAACGCGAAGCCCGCAGCCACCCGCGCAAGAACGTCCTCAACCAGGCCCTCGGAGCCGGTCACCAGAACGTCGAGCCCCAACTGGGAGCGGTGAACTTTCAGTCCGGCGACCGCTTCCTGCTCTGCACGGATGGCGTCATGGATGGCATTTGGGACCAACGCCTCAGCGATTTTCTCTCCTCTCCCGCGGAGGCCCGTACTCGTGCCGCCCGCATCGTGGAGCACGCCGTGCAGGAGTCCGGCCGGGACAACTGCACGGCGGTCGTCGTCGAGGTAATCTAACGATCAATTGGCCGCGCGAAACGGCTTCGGCACCACAATCCAGTGACCATTCACAAAAACGAGGCCGTCAAAGGCCATGCCCAGCGTTTCACCGGGCTTCACGAATTTGAACGCATACACAGTGTTCCCGCCTTTGAATTCGTCTTTGATGGTCTTGTAGCCGCCGGGCAGGTCGTCAGAGGCATTTTGGGACCACGCTTTGATGTCCGCGGTCGGAACGCCATGGAGAATCACTTCCGTCTGGCCCTCTTTGGGTGCCAGCACCAGCTTTCCGGCATCCCATGCCGGATCGTAGAGCGCAGCGGCTTTTGCTGCGAATTCACTGGAAAAGACAGCTTCATAGTCTGCTTTCGAAGGACGGAGTGATGCGGAGAGGGATTTCACGTCGGCCCCCGGTTTGACGAATCCGGCGAGCAATTGCTTTGCGCCGGCCTCGGTGCCGTCCGCCTTGCTTCCGGAACCCCCTGAGGTGGCGGCTCCATTTTTGTCACCGCATGAAGTCAGGGTGCAGGTTAAAGTGGCCATGAGAAGCAGAGAGGACAGGGCAACGGTTTTCATATTTTTGTGCAGGTGGGTTGGGGAAAATAAGTTGTTACAGGGATGTTCGCTTTCTCTTCAGGTTGTTTTCACTTATTTTCCCGGGCCACGAAAAACGGTTCTCCTGGATTTTTCAAATAGTTCCGCAGCCGGTATCCGTTAAAGTTGCGGCACG
>DATAIE010000525.1:0-1867 GCA_036262875.1 Verrucomicrobiales bacterium | reverse complement strand
ATCATCTCCGCGATGCGGAATTTCCCCAGCGGCGTGTGATTACTGCCCGGCTCGCTGCTGTAGCCAAAGCGCGAAGTGGAACAGGCATACTCTTTGACCATGACGCCGCTGTCTTCATAGAGGCGCAGCTTTTGATCGGGGACGGAGACTTCGATTTTCATGGGCTTACGATTTCCGCGGCTCAACGCCGAGAAGATGCCTTACAAAGAAGTCCATGCGCCGCCGGGCGCAATAGGACCCTTCTCCCACACCATGATCCGCTCCGGGCACGACGATGAGGTCGAAGTCCTTGTCCGCTTTGATCAGTGCATTCACCACCTGCATGGTGCTGGCAGGATCGACATTCGTATCGTTTTCACCAACGGTCAGCATCAGTTTTCCGGTGAGACGGTGGGCCTGCGTGACATTACTCTGCTCCGCGTAATGCGGGCCGACAGGCCAGCCCATCCACTGCTCGTTCCACCAGATTTTGTCCATGCGGTTGTCGTGACAACCGCAATCGGCGACGCACACTTTGTAGAAGTCTCCAAAGGCGAGCATGCCGCGCAGGGAACTCTGGCCGCCCGCGCTGCCTCCGTAGATGCCAACACGCGTGAGATCCATGGCGGGCTCCTTTTGAGCAGCGGCTTTCATCCACGCAATGCGGTCCGGGAATCCGGAGTCGCCCAGGTTTTTCCAGCACACGTCATGAAAAGCCCGGCTGCGCCAGTTGGTGCCCATGCCATCGATCTGGACGACGATGAATCCCAACTCCGCGATGCTGTGCTGCCGTCCCTGAATGCCAAAGGCCTTGGGAACGAATTGCCCGTGCGGGCCGGCGTAGATTTCCTCGATGACCGGATACTTTTTGGCGGGATCGAAGTTTGACGGGCGATAGATCACCCCGTCGATATCCGTCACGCCATCCCGGCCCTTCGCGGAAAACCGCTCCGGATATTTCCAGCCGGTCGCGAAGAGACCATCGAGACAGGCTTTCTCAAGTTCACACACGAGAGAGCCGTCGCTGCTGCGGCGAAGCTCATGCACCGGCGGACAGTCCACGCGACTCCAGCGATCCAGGAAGAACTGGTGGTCCGGTGAAAACGAAACCTCATGAGTGCCGTCCCCTTTTGTCAGGACGATGAATCCCGAGCCGTCGAAGTTCACCCGGCACAGGTGTTTATAACAGAAGTCCTGTCCCGGAATAACACCTCCAGCGAGGAACCATATCTGCTTTGCTGCGTCGTCCACTTCCGGCACACTGCGCACCACCCACGGCCCCTGCGTGATCTGTTTTTTCACGGTACCCGCAGCTTCGTCATACAGATAGAGATGATTCCAGCCGTCGCGCTCGGACATCCACAGCAATTCGCGGGACGAATCAAGGTGATGCACCCATATCTTGTTCGTGTAGTCGATGAATGTCTGGCTGGTCTCATCCACAATAGTGCGGACTTTGCCCTCATCAGCGGCATTGATTTCCATGAGGCGGAAGACCTGGTGTCCGCGCTGGTTGTATTGAAAGGTCAGGCGCTGGCTGTCGGGAGACCAGCGCAGGGCGTCGATGCTCCATGGATTCGGAATCTGCTCATCCGGCACGGAAAAGGTGCGGGGGCGTTTGCCCTCGATTTCGAACACCACCGGCTTTGGCTGCGCGATGCGGTCGCCGGGTTTGAGATAGTCAAACTGCTTCAAACGCGGCTCCACCTGATCTTTTGGCGAGGACACGATCTCACTCACCGTGTGCTGCTGCGCGGGCTTTTCCCGCAGACAGGCCAGAAACTTCCCGTCGGGAGACCAGATCAATGGCCTGCGGAAAGTGTCTCCGGCATTGCCATCGGTGCTCAGTTGACGCTCCTCGCTGCCTTCGGTGGCGCGCAGCCAGACA
>DATAIE010000524.1:0-4417 GCA_036262875.1 Verrucomicrobiales bacterium | reverse complement strand
AAAAGCTCCCGCATCAGGATCCCCGGTTTCGTCGCTTTGGCGTTATCCTCCCGCACATTTTCAAACGCCACGGCCTTGCGCAGCGTTTCCGGAAACTGATCCGAAGCCGGGAACCGCCGCATAAACTCCAGAGCCCATGCCAGAGAAACCGCCCCGTTCTGATCCGCTCCCATCACCTTCTTCATTTCGACAAGGTAGGGTTCCGCTTCGTTCAAACCCTCCGGCACCTCCGCCTTCGGCACCCCTTCCGGATGCTCCTCCAAAAACTTCTTCAGTTCGCCGGAGATCTCCGCCGTCACTCCGGCATTTTGGCTGGCCAGGCGGGCCGCGGCGAGGGCTTTACTGAAGGTCTCTCCAAAACGCGACGCCTCGCCCGAAGAGGAAAGAACCCCGATCAGCGCGGTCGCGTCTCTCGGCCTTTCGGTAATCCATTCCCGGGCCGTATGCGCGAGGAGAGTCATCGCCTCGCCTTGACCGTCCGTTTCTTTTTCCAGCCAGGCCGCGAGTTCTTTTTTGAATTCGGCGCTCTGGTCCTTTTGCATGCGGATGTCCGCCAGGACCGCGAGGAGACTGCCGGCGTTTTCCCCGTCGAGCGCGAGCCCGTCCTTGAGCGCGGCCAGTGCCTTGCCCCGGTCTCCGCGCTTATGAATGAGTGCGCGCTGATAATGCGCCCATGACCGGCGGTGGTTCGATACGCCCTCCTGGACCGCCATGGGATCGAATATCGCGAGCGCTTCCTCCGTTTTTCCGAGATTTGTCAGTGCGATGGCATTGACGTATTCGCCGAGACGCAACTCTTCGAGTGAAACCGCCGCGCGACCGGTTTCCAGAGGGGCCTTCAAGCGGCGGAGGGCGGCCTCGTATTTGTCCTCCACAATGTCGATCCACGCCAGTCGCACCGCGCCATTGAATTGCGTGGCCGCATCCCGGGGAAAGAGCGCCAGAGCCTTCTCGAATGCTTTTCGTCTCAGCATCTGATTTCCATTCTCCGGAAACTTCTCCTCCACGAAATTGAGTTGTCCCTGACCCGTGGGCATCACGGGAAAATCACCCAGCCCGTCTTCACCGACCGCCTTTTTCATTTCCGCCTGCGCTTTATCACTCACCGTGATGGTCAGGGGCTTCGTGATCCACGTGCGCAGCGTCTCCACCGACCGGCCGAACGCCGCACAATCCGCGGCGGGAATCCGCGCGGTTTTGGCTTTATACTCCAGCGTGGCCTTCAGGCCTTTTTCCGTCCGCTCCCAGGAGGCGCGGGCCGAGGCGAACGAACTTTCCATCTCGTGAGGCGGGGGAAGTTGAGTCGTATAGCCGGCGGGCAGGGTGATCGTGGACGAGGTGCCCGTATCCTCCATCCAGGGGGTCATGTCCGTCTGCCTTCCCTCCGTATCACCGGGATTCGGGAGCATTTTCACGGAGTACGGAAAGCCGAGGGTCAGCGAACCCGCGGCCGGCACCGTGAAATAACCCTGCACTTCATAGTGACCGGTCGCCATGTTTCTTTGTGAGGGCTTCACGTCCACCACGCGCGCTCCGGGATAGGCCGCCTCTGTGTGTTTGGTCAGCCGGTTCCGCAGCTGGTCTTTGGTGCCCGTGCGTTCGTATTCAGCATAGAGATTGCCAATATATCCCTCTCCCTTGAGCGTCACCCACCCCGACAAACTCCCGTCTGCGGCCATCGCCGCATCGACATCCAAATGGTAGCTCCCGGCCCGCTGCGCCGGGGTGCGCAGCCACTGCTCCGGCTCCTTCACCAAAAGCACTTCCCGGTCGGTATCCGAAGGAGACAGCATCCCCGCCGGGGCACCCGAAATGGTAGGATCAATGAAGACAAGGCCGCCGGGGAGTTCGGCCACACAGATGGCGTGATTGAAGTGCCGGAAGTCGGGGCTGCGGCGCTCCACCCGGCCCGTGTGTTCGGTATTCACCAAAGCCATGTGAGCCGTGATCCCCTTTTCCCGGAGCAGAGTGCAGAGGAGGGAGGCCTTGTCCTTGCAGTCGCCGTACTGATGCTCCCACACTTCCGGGGCCGCATGAGGTTCGAGATCGCACTCGTTGAACTCAAGGCCCGCATAGCGCACTTCGCCCGCCACCTTTGCCGTGATGAGATCCAAGGACTCCCGCGGCGTCTTCGCGTCTTTTGTCCATTCGCTGACCAGCGCTTTCAGCTTCCCGTCCGCCACCATGCGGCGGTTCGCCAGAGGCACGTACCAGTGGAGAAACGCATTCCAGTCCGGGAGTGTCGTCAGAAAAACGCACGGGCCCCGCTGGTCCACCGGCGCATGGCCTGCCTCCGCATGCAGCGCCGGCGCGGCGGAGCGCTCCCACTTCCATGCTGTGAAACCGCCCTCCCTGCTGCTCATGGGTTCCGGCACACCCGAACCCAGGGGCGTGATGCGCAGCCGCGCCGCCAGCGCATCCGGCATTTCCAGCCGGCGGACGTATCTCCTCACCGGCCAGCCGCCCGCAAAATCATACATCGCGGTGTATTCACCCGGAATGCGCGTCTGCGTTTCTTCACACACGGTGATATACTCGATCGCACAACCCGCCTTGACGTTGGGGAAGATCAGCACCGCCTCGGCACCATCGTCGTAGAGAGCGTCATCCGCATTGCGCTGGGGCGTCTGGATGAAGACAGTCTCTTTTTTTACCGCCTGCTTTTTGCCATCGGGCTGAATCGTCCGGGCCAGGACCACATGCATCCGGTGCCTCGACTTTTGATAATACCGCTCCGTTCTCGCCAGACTCTCCGCCCCGGAATCCGTGAGGGCCAGCGCCGCAAAATGCTCCACCAGGATGCGTTTCCCGTCCTCCGCCGTGAGATACAGGTCTTCATCGATAAGCACCACCCCTTCCCCTTTCTTTTCCTCCTCCGAGGGGGCGGCTTTCATCAGGGGTTCCAGCGGCGTCAGCAGCCGCTGCATTTTTTGGGCATAAACCGGCGGAGGGTTCCACGAAACCTCCTGCGCACCGGAAGGGGAAAGAAACAGGCCGGCCACCAGGGCCATCAGCAGAAACGGGCGGGACAACATGGCGGGACGGTGGACGGGTCTTTTTGTTTCGCAAGTTGCGGGGTTTAGCTGCCCGTTTCGTTACACAGAGAAAACAACCCCGTCACTTTTGAGACTGAATCTCATTATCTATTGACATCCCTTGCTCCGTTGTTACTGGGACACCCATGATGAGAGCGGAATCCCTCCCCTTCGCTTCGACACGCCCGGCGCCTCAAACGCCGACCGCAGTCTCGCGCCCGGGCTCCGCGGCCTGGTCCCTCAGCCGTTGGGTGGGACGGGAGTATGATTACCGCCTCATGGGGGTAGTTGCTTTTTCGGTGTGCATTCTTGTCATTGGCTGGGCAGGCGTGATGCTGCCGCGCTGGACGCCGGCGGAGATGCTGAGCGGAGGCAATCTTTCTCCGGATAGCGGTCCTCCCATGGTCGATGTCGCCCCGGCGGAGACAAGCCCGGCGGAAGATGTGCCGCTCCCTGTTGAGCCGCCCACACCGCCGGAGGAGGCAATGGAAACGCCTCCCGAACCCGTCCCGGTTCTGGTGCAGGACGCCGCTTTTGTCATTCCGGCCCCCCCGGAAATCGTAAAGCCGATGAGCGTCGTGGAGGCGAAACCGGATCGCCCAAAACCGCCTTCGCCGCAGCCTCAGCCCCGCCGGGCATCCGATCCCGGCCCTCCCTCCCCCGGGCCCACCGCTCCCGCGGGCGGCGGACAGGGAGCCGGACCTGCGCCCCTCGCCAAACCCGGGAAGCCCAAAACTCCCCAGCCTCCCTATCCCTCGTTTGCCCGTTCCGCAAAGATGACCGGCACGGTTGTCGTCAGCCTCGTCGTGGATGCTTCCGGCGGCGTGGTGTCCGTTTCCGTGGTGCGCAGTTGCGGGTTTGCCCAGCTCGACAGCCACACCTGCGATTACATCCGCCGTGCGTGGCACTGGCCTGCGGGCGGACGCCGCACGTTCACCCAGAATATCGTTTACCGGCTCCGCTGATCCGGGCCTCCGTTTCCCTCCCTCCTCCTATCGATGTCCAGTACTCCCGTCTTCGCGAACTTCCTGATCGACCTCATTCACCGCGGCGGCCCGATCATGTATCCGGTCGCGTTGACCGCCGTTTTTGCCGTGTGCATCGTCATTGAGCGCATCGTGTGGTGGGTTCGCCTCACCCGCCGCCGGGATACAGCGAAGCTGGAGCAGATTTACGCCGCACTCGATGAAGGCCGCACGGGCGATGCCACCTCTCTTTCCAAAGATTCCGGCGATCCGGTCGTCCGCATGGTGCACCACGGATTGAATCATCCGCACACGTCTTTGCAAAACGCGCTGCAGGTAGCCGCCGGGCTCGAGTTGCAGCAGGCGGGGCGCTTTCTTACGGCGATGGATACGGTGGTCACGCTCGGGCCGCTGCTC
>DATAIE010000523.1:0-7281 GCA_036262875.1 Verrucomicrobiales bacterium | reverse complement strand
ACATTTCGCACGCCGCGGAAGCTCCCGGTCTCATTGCCGGCATCGCCTCCAAAAAACAAACACTCCAGGGCATGTACACCCGGTGGGAGGAGTTGGAAGCCATTAAAGCGGGACAGGGCAACTCGTGACGCCCTCAAAACGCCGCGGCAGCCCCCCATTGCGCACTGGCCCGGAAAATGCAACGTTTTGAGGAAAGTTCCTCTCATTCCCTCATGGCTGGAAGCCCCGAGAAACATCCCGTCGTCCGCAAAGAACCGCCTCTCCCAAACGGTGAAGGCATGATCATTGTGCCGGGAGAGGAAAATCACCAGGGCCAGCGGGTTGGGCTGAAACCCACGAAGGGATCGTTCCGCAGGAATTACCATTTTGTGCGGCGGATCATGCTCCCGCAGATGTTCTCGCTTCGCACCGGCACTCCGCTGCGGCCGGACCTCCTTTCGCATGCAGGCCCGGATTTTCAGGTCACCTGGATCGGCCATGCCTCTTTTTTGGTCCAAACGGAAGGCATGAATTTTCTCGTGGATCCTGTGTGGTCCAACTGGCTGGGGCCGTTGAAGCGCGTGCGCCATGCCGGACTGGCCATCGAAGACCTGCCGCCGATTCACGCCGTGCTCATTACGCATGCGCACTTCGATCACCTCCACCTCCGGGCGCTGAAACGCATCGGGGCGGGTCAGCCGGTGATCGTGCCGCGGGGCGTGGGGCGACTGGTGAGACGGTGCGGATTTGGCGAAGTCGTGGAGATGGAGCTTTGGGAAAAAGTGCAGTTGGGGCCTCTGGAAATCACCTTCACTCCGTCGAAGCACTGGGGAGCGCGCACCGTTCACGACACCCACCGCGGGTTTGGCGGCTATCTGATTCGCAATGAATCCGGACGCACGGTCTACCATTGCGGTGACAGCGCCTATTTCGACGGCTTTGTCCGCATTGGCGAGCACACGGCGATCAGTCTGGCCATCCTCCCTATCGGTGCCTACGGGGCGCTGAGCGGGCGCGAAGTCCACATGAATCCGGAGGAGGCGCTCACTGCGTTCAGCGATTTGCGGGCGGGACATATGGTGCCCATGCACTATGGAACCTTCCCGCTGGGGTGCGAACCGATGGATGAGCCGCTGCAACGCCTCCGGGCTGCGAGCCTGGATCGCGGTCTGGAGGGAGCCGTGACCATCCTGACGGAAGGAGACCCGAAGACTTTTTGACGATGCCCGTGACTCTCAAAAGTGTCTGCCTTCTGTTTCTCGTGGCCGCCGTGCGCGCCGCGGGACAGGGGGCTGCGGATTCGTCCTTCGATGCGCCTCCGAAACGCATCTTCGTCAGGCCGAACGTCCCCGCCGCACTGTTCACCTCGGACAAGACTGCGCTGCTTGAACCGGAGTGCGAGCGCATCGCGGTGTATCTGGCCCGCTATGCGGCTGAGAAATACACCGCAGGCGTGTTGCGGGGAGAACCGGAGGCAATGACCAAAGGCCGGCTGCTTCTCGCCATCTCCCTGCATTTACAGCCGATGAACGGCAACGCAGTGCAATGTGCCACCCGGTGGCTGGACGGGAAAGAACCCACCCTGCCCCCGCCGCAGGAAAACCTCCGGGTGTTTTCCAATTTCCTGCTTTCCGCCGCAGTCCGCCAGATGGACAAACCCGCGCCTGCCCGGGAGGCACTGTCCCGGATCCTCAACCGCCTCGCCGCCGATCTCGACCCGGAGAACGAGGACGCCATCTACGCCAGCGAAATCCAGGATCGCGACGGCAAGGCTCCTCCGCTGAAGGAGATTCTGAGCGGCACGCTGGGAAGCGGCTGGTAGCGAAATCTGCCGTCTTTGTGAGAGGTCCTTGCGCCGCGGGGAAATCCCGGGTTCATTCCCCTGCCCCGCTTCGGACATTTACCCTGATCATTCCATGCTTGGATACCGTTTCATCAAAGTCCCTCCCACCACGCACGTCCTGCAATACAAAGGAGGCCGCATTGTCCGCGAGGGGCCGGGGCTGTCATTCTTCTACTTTGCCCCCACGACATCGCTGGTGGCGGTGCCCGTGGGCAGCACGGATGCCCCGTTTATCTTTGAAGAGCAGACGGCGGATTTCCAGAGCGTGACGCTCCAGGGCCAGGCATCTTATCGCGTCACGGACGCAAAAAAACTGGCCGGCCTGCTGAACTTTACTCTGGCCGCCAACGGCACGAGCTTTGTTTCCGATGATCCGGCCAAGCTGCCCCAGCGCATCATCAATCTCATCCACGTCCTTGCCCGGGCGGAGTTGGAGAAACTGCCGCTCCGCCAGGTGCTTCGGGCGTCCGAATCGATCGTGACCGCTGTGAAGGCAGGCCTGACGAATTCGGCGGAACTCGCCTCGCTCGGGGTGGAGGTGCTGGGGCTTTCGCTCCTGGCCATCAAGCCCACCCCGGAAACCGCCCGGGCGCTCGAAGCCGAAACGCGGGAAGCCCTTCTGAAGAAAGCAGACGAAGCCACCTACGCGCGGCGAAACGCCGCCGTGGAGCAGGAGCGCGGCATCCGTGAAAATGAACTGCAAACGGAAGTGGCCGTGGAAAACAAGAAGCGCCAGATCCGCGAAACGCAGATGGATGCCGAGCGCGCCGTGATGGAGAAACAGCACGAGATCGAACGCGAACGCATGGCCGCAGGAACGGAACTCGAGGACCGGCGCAAAGCACTCGTGGCACTCGCCTCCGAAAATGCCCGCACGGAAGCCGACGTCCGCGCCTATGGCATCTCCGCCACCATGCAGGCCCTGGCCGCGGCGGATCCGAAGGTCCTCCAGGCGCTCACCAACTCCAGCATGAAGCCGGAGCAGCTCATTGCCTTTGCCTTCCAGGAACTCGCTGCAAAAGCGGAGAAGATAGGACAGCTCAACGTCTCGCCCGATCTTCTCCGCGAACTGCTGGGAAACCACTGACGTCCCGCCCGGGAGGCACACTGGCGGCATGAACCGGCTCACGGAAAACAAGATCATCCTCCTCACGAGACCCACGCGCCTCGCGGAGCTGGTGCACCGTTTCAATACCATCGCTCAGGCGAAATTCTACGTGGAGCATCTGGGGGCGGACTTTTCCGACTACCTCGCGGAGGATCAGACCTACGCCGGCGCCGTAAGCGAAACGGCCTCCGCGCTGGAGCGGCTGGGCCGGGTGCAGCGGCTGGACCGTGCGTTTGTGCCCAACTTTGTTTTCGGCCCCCAGGATCTCATCGTCGTTCTCGGTCAGGACGGGCTCGTGGCCAATACCCTCAAGTATCTCCAGGGCCAGCCGGTCATCGGAGTCAATCCTGATCCGGCGCGCTGGGACGGCCAGTTGCTGCCGTTCCAGGTCCGCGATGTGCCCAAAATCGTGCCGGAAGTGTTTCAAAACCGCCGCCCCTCCAAAGCCGTCACCATGGCGGAGGTCACGCTGAATACCGGTCAGACGCTGCTCGCGGTGAACGATTTCTTCATCGGTCCGCGCACCCACATTTCAGCGCGCTACCGTATCCAGTGCCGCGGCGAAAATGAGCGTCATTCCTCCAGCGGCATCATTGTCTCCACCGGTCTGGGATCCACCGGCTGGCTGCGCAGCCTCCTCACCGGTGCTGCCGCCGTGGCCGCCGCATCCAAAAATATCCAATCCCAGGAAAATCAGGGACACAAAAAGAGGAAAAAGCAGGCGGCGCACGATGCCGCCGGATCCGTCCCGTGGGATACCGACTACCTGTTCTTCACCGTCCGCGAACCCTTCCCCACCCGCAACACAGGGGCCTCCCTCGTCTTCGGAAAAGTGACCCGTCACGACCCTCTGACCCTCACTTCCGAAATGGCCGAAAACGGCGTCATTTTCAGCGACGGCATCGAAAAGGACTTTATCGAATTCAACGCCGGCACCAAAGCGGTCATCGCTCCGGCGGAACGTCAGGGACGGCTCGTGGTTTGACGCTTCCTGTCCGAAATTCCCGGCTTTCCTGCCGGATATCCTGCTCTCCGAACGCCGGACCGCCGCCTGCCAAACAGAGCAAAAAAAACCTCCCCATTTCCCCCGAAAGAGCGCTGACATAACTGACATAAGGGTTTCCTGGGGGGCTTATGTTAGTTATGTCAGTGCCTTCCCCGTCCGCGTACGGGTTTTTTCCGCGGGAATGCCGGGCACCATCTCCTTCGCCGCCCGGGCCGGACTTGGCTGCCGTGGACGGCACCGGGGCTGGCTGTTAGTTTTCCATTAATACTCTTGATTGTTTGGAAAGGATCATGGTAATTATGATCCAAATTTTACGCGCTGCCGCACCTTCATGAACCGCCTTTCCCTTCCCTTTCTGAATGCCGCTATCCTGACAACCGGTCTTGTGATCGGTGGTCAGGAATCCCGCGCCGCCCTCATCTCCAATGCGATCCCCGGCGTCGTGGCGTATGCTTTTCAGCAGGGTGACAGTGCAGACCCCAACGGCGACGGAGGCGTCAACAACGTGACCAATGGAGACGGGCTCACCGTCGGGAATCTCAGCGATCCAACCACCTGGGTGCACGATAACGCGTGGCAGACGGGCTGGCAGGGGAACGGGACCTATACCCCCAATTCCGCAGGAGCGGGCAGTGCCACCACGGTGGGTGCCTGGTTCATTGCCGATCTCGGCTCTGCGCGGACCGGGCTTTCCGCCATGCACATCTGGAATGTGCGTGAGGTGCTCGACCGCGGCACCCGCAATGTGGACATCTTCTACTCCACCTCGCCGACGGTCGCTGTTACGACCGGGGTAGCCTACGATTTTGCCAGCGGCGGCTGGACCCCGCTCCTGGCAAATCACAATATTCCACAGGCGACGGGCGGCGGCACGGATTCAGACGATGTGATCAGTCTCAGCAGCATTGCATCCGCCCGGTACATCGGCATTCGCATCAACTCGAACTACAACAGTAACTTCCGGACCGGCTTCGCAGAAATACAGTTTGCCACCGTTCCCGAGCCTGCCTCCGGCGGGTTGGCTCTGCTCGCCGGTCTCGGACTCATTGCCCGCAGGCGGCGCTGAACCACCGCTTTGAGGCGGCGAATAAGGTTCACACAAGATCTGCCGCTCCCAATGGCGGCCCCGGCAAAGCCTCGAAGGCTTCACCGGGTTGCCAATAAGGCGTCTCAGTGCGCGCGGCAGAACTCTTCAAACCGGTCGAGGCCCTTCTTGATCACATCAAGGCTGCAGGCGTAACTGAAGCGAACGGTGTCGTCTGCACCAAAAGCGATGCCGGGAACCACCGCCACATGGGTGCGGCTGAGGAGTTTCTCGGCGAAATTGAGGCTCTTGATTCCCATCCGGCCAATATTCACGAGGAAGTAGAAGGCGCCCTTCGGCTCCACCACACTCACCTGATTCAGCTTGGCAAAGCGGTTCATCATATAGCCGCGGCGCATATCGAATTCCATGCGCATGTCTTCAATGATCTGCTGATCGCCCTGTAGAGCGGCCAGCGCTCCCCACTGCGCGAACGTGGCCGGCGCGCTGGTGGAGTGGCTCTGGATGGTGTCGATCGCGTCCGCAATCTTCTTCGGTGCCGCGGTGTACCCGAGACGCCAGCCGGTCATGCTGTAGGCCTTGGAGAACCCGTTGACCACGATGGTCAGGTCTTTCAGTTCCTTGCTGAGACTGGCAATGGAAACGTGAGGGGTTTCGTCATAGACGAGCTTTTCGTAGATTTCGTCTGAGAGGATCAGGATGTCCTCTCCCGCGGCGATTTCACCGATTTTTTCGAGTTCCTCTTTGGAATAGACGGCCCCCGTCGGATTCGACGGGCTGTTGAGAATCACCATCTTGGTGGCGGGGCTCATGGCCTCCTCAAATTCATCCGGAGTCATCTTCCAGCCGTTTTCCTGCTTCGTCTCCACAATGACGGGCGTGGCTCCGGCCATGCGCACCATGTCAGGGTAGCTGGTCCAGTAGGGTGCCGGGATGATCACTTCATCACCAGGACCGCAGCAGGCGAGGACGGCATTGAAGCAGGAGTGCTTGGCACCGCAGTTCACGCTGATCTGGCCAGGAGTGTATTCGAGATTGTTGTCGACGAGGAGTTTGGCGCAAATGGCTTCGCGCAGTTCCAGCAGCCCGGCGGAGGCGGTGTACTTCGTTTTGCCTTCGGAGAGAGCTTTGATACAGGCGTCCTTAATGTGCTGTGGCGTATCCATGTCCGGCTCGCCGGCGCCAAAGCTGCACACATCGATACCCTCCTTCTTCATCTTCGCCGCCTGACTGGTGACGGCGAGAGTAATGGAGGGGGAAAGTTCTGCGATTTTGGGGGCTACGAAGTCCATGGTTAAAAATGATAGAAAAAGTGCCGCTGCGAGCGGGCCGCTATGAGACAAGGGGGTGTGCAAATTGTCAACACGGGACGAAAATTTGCCTGGCTAATTGCCAGTGCCGGGAAATCGCGCCAAAACGGCTTCCCCCTGCTCTTTCCCCCCGCCCAAACGGATTCCTTACGCCGTTTTCTCGCCGGATTCCCCCTTGGCGCGGGGCTCGGCGTCTACGCGGTCACGGGCTCCGGCACTGGTTACGAACGGACCACCCGCGAGCGGAGCCACTCCCGTGAAGGCCACCTCCGGCACGTCCGTCGACTTCCCGGCGAGCGGGAAATCCTTCCGCAGCGGGTAGTGCGGATAGCCATCCCACATCAGAATGCGGCGCAGGTCGGGGTGCCCCTTGAACGGGATGCCCATCATGTCGAAGATTTCACGCTCGTGCCAGTCCGCCGTGGGCCAAAGATGGCTCACGGTGGGCACTTCCGCGCCCTCGGCCACAGCGGCCTTGATCCGGAGATGGGATTTCCCGGTGAGCGAGTAGAGTTCGTAAACCATCTCGAACCGCGGCTCGCTGCCCATGTGGTCCACGCTGCTCGCATCCAGGAGCATATCATACGCCAGTTCGTCCCGGAGCCAGCTCATCGCGGGCACCAGACCCTCCAGTCGCAACACCACCGTGATTTCGCCCCGGAATTCCGATGTGGAAACAAAGGCGGCGGCGAACTTTTCCTGAAGAGCCTGGGCGGATTGAGCGGCGGTCATGGTAACGGTTTTGAGTCCAGCGTCATAATTTCCCCGAATCCACTGCGCAACGGTGAATCTGACACATCAAAACCGCAGCCGGTAGTATTTTCTCAGCAGGCCGTTCGGTGCCGGATAGGGGGACACCGCACCCGGGACATCCGTAAAAACCGAAAGATCATCCGATTGCTGGAGGATGCCCTTTGGCCATGTTAGAGTAGTCACTCCGGCCGGGCGGCTGATTTGCAGGGGAGCCATGCCCGCCAGCCCGGTAATGTA
>DATAIE010000522.1:0-3994 GCA_036262875.1 Verrucomicrobiales bacterium | reverse complement strand
AAGCTGACCGATGCGCGCGAAGGGCGTTTTGCCACCAAGTTTGGCGTCACCCGTTCGAACTGCTGCACGTACAGAGCGAACTCGACGGGGTCCAGGTTCTGACGGAGGAGAGCCCGGGCCTTGTGGTTGATCTGTGCGAGGGTGGGCATGACACGCGGAGGCGAGAGTTCGCTTATCGTTTCGGAGGCTGGAGCTCTTTGACGGTGGCTCCGAACTTGTCGCTCATGACGAGCACCGAGAAGCGGGTGGTGGAATCCAGGTCTCCGGTGCTCAGGCTCGCGTAGTCAAACTTGCCGCGGAGATCCGTGTAACCGTCCTTGTAGAAGACGGGCGTGCCGTTCTGATCGGCGAAGACCTTGACGTAGACTTTGCTCAGAGCCCGCTTGTCGTTGGCGTGGCGGACCTGGAGGCGACCGAAGCCTTCGCTGACCTGGACGTCGAGCTCATTGGCGTAGGCCGCCTCGGCCTTTGTGAGGCCTCCACCGGTGATCTCTACGAGCACATTGGCGCTCTGATATTCACGCGGGAGTGCGAAGACATGCGTCTCCTGGCCGGCGGGGAGCATGATCTTTTCGCTCCGGTTGGGACGAATCATGCGGAAGCGGCTGGTGTCCTGAGTGACGAAGGGATTGGCACTGAAGAGGAATTCCAGATCCATGGGATAGTAGTTCACCGTGACCTCGGTCAGATTCCGGTAAGTCAGAGCGACGGTTTTGTTTTCGATACGGATGTTACAGGCGGGCTCTTTGGCGGCGAGGCGGTCCTGAGTGGCATCGCGGTCGTCCTCTTTGGCTTTGGCCGGAGCTTTGCCGTCGATTTCATCCAGTTGCGAAGCCATCTCGGCGAACTTCTCCTTCCAGCGGTCCACTGGATGCGCCGCGTGAGCGGTGGCGATGCGGCGGGCAGTAGCGGTATCCTCCTGACAGAGAGCCAGCCACGCCTGGAGGTAGTCATACTGGAGTTTCTCCGCAACTTTGGAGGCATCGACTTTAGCGAAGCGGGCGAGCGCCTCTTCAATACGATCCTGAAGAGCGAGATGATAGGTAACCGTGATCTGGTCCTCGTTGTCCAGCACCGGACGGTAGCTGAGAATCTTCATCAGGGCGTTGAACTGACCGCGCTGCTTGTCGTTGAGGATGGTGCGGCGGGCTCCCAACTGGTGAGCCCGGGCATTCACCAGCGGGCTGTATTCGAGGTGCTCATAGATGCGGCGCTCCACGGGATCGATCCGGAGGGCGGCAGTGTCGATCCATGCGCCGCAGCGGGCGATGAAATCATCGCGGTGCATGAGGTAGTCTTTCACGCCGTCCGGGATGTTATGCAGCAGCGCGTAGGACCAGGTGGTGGGATGCCACTGATGGCGCGTGCGCAGCAGAGAGAGCACCCGCCTGGTGAAGTCCGCATCCTTGAGCCGCCATGCCATCAGATCGAGATTCAGCGTGAAAAGATTGTGTCCTTCGAGGAAGGAAATGACCTCCGCCGGGTCGGCATTCTGGCTGACATACTCCCATGAAGCCCTGTCCGCCTGAGTGGCCTTTGGCACCACGTTGAAATTGACCGCAGCAGCGAACGCCGCCGTTTTCGCATTGCGGCTCAGATGCACCGGGTAGTGCGGGAACTGGCCGGGGGCCGGGAAGTAGAAGTGGAAGTCGAACGTGGCGGTATGATAGGGCTCCAGCGAAACCGGCAGGCTCTTCGTGGGCTGAGTCGCCAGCACCGGCATGGCTCCCTGCGGAATTTGGAAAAGCAGGTCCAGTTTCTGGCGCGAGGACGAGGGATTCGTCACCACGACCTGGCAGCCGTAGACGACGCCGGTGAGAAATTCACCACTCACGAACTTGTCAATCTTCTCACCCCCCTGCTGGATGTAACGGTCTCCCTGGCGGTAGAAGTTCTGACTCACGAGCAGCGGCGTGCCCTCCTTGTCCACCTCCGCCGGACGCACCTCTTGATGGAACAGAATCCCGCGGCCGCCCGGTGTCAGGACGAGCCGGTCTTCCTTTCGCTCCGCCTTACCTTTCTTTGATTTGGAAGGGAACGGGAGATCGACTGCCGCCAGCGCTAAAACCATCTCCGTGAAGGACCCGCTGGCCTCCGCAAGATGAGTGGAAAGGAAAGGTTTGGCACCGTCCCACATGGCGTAATCCTGCCAGAAGCGGTTGGGACCGACAAGTTCTGCCGTCTGCTGCGCGATGAGGAGGCGGTAGTAGTTGTTTTCCGCCCACTCTTTCGTTTTATCGAGCTGCCGGAAGAGCTGCTCGGATTTTGTTGCAATTTTGCGGCGGCTTTCACCGGCCTTTGCACCGCCGGCCCTGCCCAGGCCGCGGGACCGGTCTTTCATGGCACCGAGTGCGGAGTTCTCTCCTTCGGCCAAGACTTCCTCCTGGCGAAGTTCTTTCGCTGCCCTGAACTCATCCTGCAATGCAGGAACCTCCTTCGGAGAGTCAACGGGTGAGTTGCCTTCAAAGTAGCGGTTGGCTCCCGGCTTTCCTCCACCGAATCCACCGCCGCCTCCGCCGGCACCGAATTTTGCTCCCTCCATACCGTCAAAATCGGAGTCCTGGGCGGCAGTTCGAATGCCGGCCACGGAAAGGGCGCGTCCGTTGAGCGCCGTTTCAAAAAGGAAGGAATCGCGCTTCGGGTTTTTGGGCAGAGTGTCCAGCCAGTCGCTGATGTGACGGCGGACGATGGGCTGCTCCGCCTCTACGAGACGGGCGAGAAGAATCCGCTCCACGGTATTCAGACGGCTGTACTGCCACGGGCGAAGGTACCCGGAAAGGTCGGCACCCAGCAGGTAGTGGTCCATAAACGTCTTGTCACGCTTGTTGGCCAGATAGGGCTGAACGACCGTCTTGAAGAAATCCGGCGCCTTGCGGGCGAGGAAAAAGTTCAATTCATGGCAGGCGTATTTGGAGTAGAGTTCCCTTTTTTTGGCTTTCTCAAGGTCCGGCCACTGCAACAGCCATGAGAACTCGGCGAGGGTCCCGTTGTTCGAGAGATTGTAGAGGAGTGCATGGGCGGCGCCGAGATTGCCCACCGTTTGCAGGTCGGCGGTAAGGGCATCCTTGAACTCAACAGGCACATTTTCCTCCAGCAGCGAGACGCGGTCCTGCCGGCTGTAATGCTCCGCGGGGTTCAACCCGCCGGCCAGGCGGAGATCGCGCATTTTCAGCTTCGGTGCCGGCAGAGTGAAATCGCGCGCTGCCGAAGAGTCGCTGTCCACAGCGATCACGCGGATCATTTGCCGGTCACCGAGGGAAGCGGCATCGATGGTGACATTTCCCTCTTTGTCCGGACGGAGGTTGTAGGCGACCGCACCGGGCGAGGCGAGGAAAGACAGATCAGGATCCATGGGTCCCGCAGGCCCGCTTTGCTTTTTGGATTTCTCCGCCTTGTCCTGGGCAGCAGCAGCGGCAGAAGGCGCGCGTTCGGCGACCATGGGTTTGGCCTCATCGCCAACGGCTGCGGTCTGCCGTTCCGTTTGAGTATCGGAGATGGCCCACGGGTTCAGCAGCAGGCCCGGGCGCGGCAGCAGGTTGCCGGGGTAATGCTTCGCATTCTTACGCTCGAGAACGTAGCGATACTCCTCCCCGATGGTGCGGGCACTTTGATAGAGGCTGGGACGCCATGCGGTAGTCCATGCCGCGGGCTGCGGCAGATGGTCGTCGCCCAACTCGGCAAAGGCGTCAAACTGCGGCAGGAAGCGGCTCACGAAGATGTGAACGCGGGTGTCCAGCGAGGCGTTTCCGATGTGAAAGATGAGCGTGTCCTTCTTTGGCTCTTTCTCGCGCGCCGGAAGCTCGCCCTTTGTCATTCCGGTGATGGAAACAGGAGCGGGATTGGAAAGCTCCATGGTCAGGGCGTCGCTCATCAGGTGCCGGGAAACGATTTCTCCCGCTCCCACTCTCACCACCGTGGCGCTGGCGGCGGGGGCGAGTTCCACCGCGTATTCGCCAGGAGTGAGACCGGTGATGGTGACAAACCCGCCCTTCAT
>DATAIE010000521.1:0-7628 GCA_036262875.1 Verrucomicrobiales bacterium | reverse complement strand
TTCATCAACAAGACGCCCAAACCCACAGCAAACCTTTCCAACCATGAACGCCACGACCAATTCCACCGCCCTTGAGAAACTGAGCTTCACCGCCGTCGTGAGCTGCGCCTGCTCGGTTCTCTACTTCGTGGTTTCCAATCTTCTCGCCTGAGCCGGGACACTCCCGGGTCCAGGCCGGAACCCGGGGCGGAGACCTCTTTGGTCGGTAGGTCTTCGCCCTCTCCTTTTCTTACCTTTCATTTGTTGGTGCACTCAGGGCAGCCGGAAACGGCTGCCCTGAGTGTTTTGATGGGTACCGGTCCAACCGGATGAAACGGCGCGATTTCCCTTGCCAGGGAGATACGGAGTTGCCTAAAGAAACAGAAATGAGTCCCCCTGGTCACGAGATGACCTCCAGCCCGCCTTCTGCAGAAAAGCTAAGCCGGGTGATCGAATTGCTTCGCGATGGCATGCCCCTCCTTGCCATGGCGGAACTGCCGGGTTTTGAGAAAGAAGCCGGCGGGTGGCGGGAGGCGAAGGCACTGACGACGGCGGCACGGCTTGCGGAACGCCTCGGTGCTTCGGAACTCGCCAGGCAGTGGCACGCGTTGAACTACCGGCGGCATCGCGAAGACGACGTCTGTTTTCTCCACCGCATGTGGCAGTTGTCCTCATCCATTGGAATTCCCCGACTGCTCCGGATGGCGGAGCAGCGGCTTCAGAGAAAGGGGATGCTGCCCAAACACCGCGCTGATATCCTGGTGGTGGCGGGCGGGATGCTGGGACTGCTGCGCGATTTTGAGACTGCTCATGCCCTGATGGATGAAGGACTGGCGCTGAGGCCAAACGACCCATGGCCGCTCGTTTGCAAGGCAGACCTGCTTCGGTGTGAGGATCGTCGCGGGGAAGCCCTTGAAATCAGCCGGCGGGCACTGGCGGCTTTTCCCCGGTCGGCGAGCGCTGTAGAGTCCACGGCGATCCTCCTGGTGGAGCTTGGACGTGAGGAGGAGGCCGGCAATATATTGCAGGAGGGTTGTGAACGGACGCAAATTGCGAAACTTCGCTGGCAGCTGTACGGCTATCACAGTGAGAGGGAAAACACCGGTGAGGCCCTGCACTGGCTGGCGGAATTTGAGCGGTATTCCCCGCTTCTCAGCGACAAAACCCGCACTTCGCTTCACTCCGCCCGCGCCACTCTCTATTTGCTCCAGGGAAATCTGGAAGCGGCCCGCGCGGCCGCGGAAGCCGCGGGCGGTGCTTACTACAAGCGAATGCTTGAGAACATGGCGGCTCCCGGGGCGGCGGAGGCGCAGCGGGTGCGAATTCCGGTGGGGTTCGTCCGGCAGCATCATATGACCTGTGCTCCCGCCACACTCTCCGCACTGGCCGGATACTGGGGCAGGACCGCGCCGCATCCGGAGATCGCGGAGAAGATCTGCTACGATGGCACCTCCGCCTACAGCGAGCGCAGCTGGGCGGAGCAAAACGGGCTCGACGGGCGGGAGTTCCTTGTCACCGCGGACCTCACCCGCCGGCTGATTGCGCGCGGGGTTCCGTTTACGCTCACCACGACCGGGGCCACCAGCGCGCACCTTCAGGCGGTCATTGGCCTGGACGACCGCGCCGGCCTGCTCATCATCCGGGATCCGACGCATGCCCACTACGCCGAGGCCATGCTGGAGAGATTGCTTAAGGGATTTGCTCCCCATGGACCGCGCGGAATGCTGGTGCTTCCAGAGGAGGAGCGAACCCGCACGGAAGGACTCAGCCTGCCGGAAGCGGAATGGTACGATCTTCTCTATGCCGTCGAGGGCGCGCTTCAGCGCCATGATCGCTCCCGTGCCCAGGAGTCGTTCGAACTTCTGCGCGCAGCCGCACCGGATCACCGGCTGAGGTGGATCGCGCAGACGGCGCTCGCGGCCTACGACGACGATCCTGTGAAAAACCACGAGGCGCAAAATGCCTTCGCCCGTCTGTTCCCGGACGATGCTGCGATGGCGTGGCGGGCTTTTCGCGCCAATGCCTCCCGGCGCACCCTGGCGGAATCCCGGACTGAATTGGAGGGACGCACTCGCAGGCCCGGGGAGGACCGTGTTTTTATGGCGGAACTGGCGCGGATGCTATCCGATGACGCGCGAAGCGTCCCGCGGGCGAAGCGTCTGCTGGACAGACTCATCCGCAGCGAACCGGCCAATGCGCAGAACCTCACCACGATGGCAAGCTGCTGCTGGCAGGAACGGTCGTTTGAGGATGCCCTCGCGTATCACCGTCTGGCGGCCTGTGCCGCGGACAAAAACGAGGCATGCGCCATCACCTACTTTAACGCCTGCCGGCGGCTGAACCGCGCGGAAACCGGGCTCAGTTTCCTGCGCCGGCGGTTCGAGTCCTTCGGCCATCTTTCTGCGGGTCCGGCCATTACGCTTGCGACGGCTCTTGAAGAATTGATGCGCACGCACGAGGCCCTGGAGGTAATTCGCAAAGCGCGCCAGAAACGCTCGCAGGATGGACCTCTGCTGCTCCACGAAACGCAGTTGCTTCGGACGCTGGGGGATTTTTCCGGAGCCTCTGCATTGCTGAAACTGGCCGCTAAACTGGCGCCGGAACAGGATATCGCGCGGCAGGCAGCGGCGCTGGATGAGGCGCGCGGGCACACGTCCGGAGCCATGCGCCACTGGCGTACCGTCCTTGCCGTGGAACCCCTGGCGATGGATGCGCATGAACAACTGGCGAGGCTCACCGCAGAATCTGAAGGACCGGACGCGACGCTCACCCTGCTGCGCGAAACGACAGCGCGCTGGCCCTGGCACATGGGGCTCGCAAAGCTGCATGTGTCGTGGCTCCGGCGGCAGGGCCGCCAGGAGGCGGAGGCGGAACTGCAGCGCGTCCTGAATCAGAATCCCGCAGACGACTGGGCGTGGCGGGAACTCGCTCTCGAATTGTCAGGGCGTGAATTGCACGAACGGGCGCTCGACGCGGCCACGGCATCGCTGCAACAGGTCCCGCAGTTTGCCATAAGCCACGGAGTGCTTGGAGAGGTTCTCCGACTTGCCGGCCGCATGAGGGAGGCGCACGCTGCCTTCCGGCAGGCTCTCCGGTTTGACATCGGTTGCGGCGTCATGCAGGGGCTTCTCGATACGGCTGAGACCGTTGCGGAGAAGCGCCGGTGCATCGACTTCCTCCGCGCTGAACTCACCAGCCAGGCTTCCGGTGCCGAAGCGGTTTCACAATTTCATTCCGTGAGTCTCCCGCACCTCTCGACGGACGAGATGACGGTGATTCTTCGTGAAGGAAACCGGAGCCGCCCGGACCTTCCCGAAACATGGTATACGCTCGCGGAGCACCTGAACAACCTTCAGGATGCCTCGGGACTGAAGGTGGCCCGGGAAATGACGATCCGGTTTCCAGGCGTGCCGGGAAGCTGGCGCATTTATGCCGCCGCCTGCGGTCAAAACGGACTCGCGGCGGAGCGGCTGGAGGCAATGAGGAGGGCCGTTGCGATCAGTCCGCAGTGGTCTCCGGCGGTGAGGGAACTCGCCGAACTGCACGAGCGTGAAGGCCGTATTGAAGAGGCCATTTCGGAGATGGAGCGGCTTACGGCGGCCCGTCCGATGGAGGCTTTGAATCTCGGAACGCTGGCGGACATGCTTCAGCGCCAGGGGCGCACCGGGGATGCGGCCAAGGCACTGCAGCGCGCCGTGGAGGCGGAGCCTGGATATGAATGGGCGTGGGGAATGCTCGTCAAACTGTGTGTCCAGCTCGAGGAGCCGGAGCGGCCCGTTCAAATCGCCCGGCGGCTTGCCGCTGAACGTCCCGACGAACCCCGGGCGTTCATTGTCCTCGCAGAAGTGCTCTGCCGGCTTGAGCGGTTTGACGAAGCGCTTTCGGTGGCGGACGACGCATTGCTGCGCTGGCCAAAGAACGTCCGCCTCCATGAATTGCGGGCGCTGATTTTTAAGTTTTCCGGACGCGGCAGCGAGGCCCTCGCCGCTTGCTGCCCCGCGGTGTTCGAAGGCAGGGTGCCGCGCGAGCTTCGGGCGCGGCGCGCCTCGCTTCTGCTGGAGAGTGCCGACTATGCCCAGGCGGAACGTCTGCTGCAGGAGTTGATCGATACGGAACCTGACTACGGCTGGCCGCGAAATCTGCTCTACGATCTCTGCCGGACGCGGAAGGATAACGTTCGTTGTCTGAAGCTGGCGAGAGACCTGGTGCGTATCGAGCCTGGCAACGCGATCGCCGCGGGCCTGCTCGCAGAGTCATTGATCGCATCCGGGAAAACCAAAGAGGCTCTGCCGGTGGTGAGGCGGGCACTGGAGCTTGCGCCCAACTACATCTACGCGTCCGGGCGGCTGTTTGAGGAACTCATGAAACAGCGCGATTTCGCGGCGGCACGCCAGGTGGTGTCGTTGATGGAGCGGTTTCAGAACGGGCCGAGGGCGCTCGCTGCGCGCGCTCGACTCGCCGTTGCGGAGGGCGTTGAAAAGGAAGCCCTTCATTGCGCTGTCCGCATTATCCAGTCGGATGAACCGGAAGCCGAATGGGCATTGAAGTACGTTGCGTCAAACTGGAATACAGCCGGCGGTGGAAGGTCGGACCGTTTGGGCCAGTTGGTTCGCGCTGCGGTGACGGAGGGGCGGGCAAAGAATCCGGGCGTCGGTGCCATCTGGGCATCACTTCAGCATCCCGGGCGGGTCGTGGAGTGCATTCATGCCGTCATTCAGTTCAATGTCCCGCGTCCGGTGCGGGAGGCGATGATTCGGGATCTTCTGTACCAGGCGGTGGACGAAAAATTCCATGTGATGGCGCAGAAAGCGGTGAAGGAACACAGTGACCTGCTGCGGAGTTCCACGATGTTGTGGGGAGCGGTGACTTATGTCCTGATCAATAGTGAACAGGTGCAATCGGTACTGACGTGGACAAACGACTGGCCGCAGCGGCATGACCGGGAGCCATGGATGATGTCAAACATCGGAATCGCACTGGCATGGGGACGGGGACCGCGCGCTGCCGCCCCGGCCTGGCGGGAAGTGCTCACGGCAGGGGCCAGTGATGAATGGGTGCACGCCGCCGCGGGACTGGCCTTCACCTTTGCCATCGATGGAAAGCCGGAGGAAGCCCGCCGGCTTCTCAATAACCTGGAGGGATTGAACCTGAACAGCCAGGACAAGTTTTCGGTGGTACTGGCGAACGCGGCCCTCACGGCAGGGCAGGCGGGCAACGGGACGAAATCGCATAACCGGAACAGCGCCCGTTACCTGTTAAAAGGCGCGGAAGCGGCATGGCCTGGCGGAGCAAATACCAGCCGCGGCCGCCATTATGTCCGGGACCTGCAGGATTTTCTTTTCAAAAACGGGTTGGATCCGGCGTTCGGAAAACTCTCCTCCAAGGCCCGCCGTTCAGGCTCGAAGACCAGTCCCGAAAAGGTTCGCTGGGCGGTGATCGCCGCCTGTGTCATGGTAACTTCCGTTCTCCGTCTCGGCTCGTGCGGTTCGTCGGATCACCCGGGGTATCGCCGAAGTGATTTTGACTTTCCTTCCACGAGGCCGGCGGATGACCGGTTTGGGTCAGGAAGGCCCGGCAAGCCCTTTGAAACCGCCCCGGGCGGCCCGGAACTCTGGAAGGATCCTGCGTTGCCTCCGAAAAAACGTCCGCCGGGGGAACCGGGCACTTCCTTCGAAGACGGACCCGGAAAAACGGATCTCTGGAAAGAGGGTCCCCTTAAAAACCGTCCGACGCAGGGTCCTTCTTTGATTCCTTCGGAGAAGCCGTCGGATTCATCCGATCCTAAGCTGAAATTCTAGCGCCGTTGGGGGCGACATCCGCCGAAAAGGGCTTGCCTGGGAGAGCGTATTCGGCACGAACCCTCACATGACTTCCGTTCCCCTGCTCACCGTTGCCGCCCTGCTGGATAAGTACTGTGGCCAGGGGGTGCCGGAATTTGTGCGGGACTTCACCCACGCGCCGGGAACGAAGGTGGTTTTCGGGAACAACGCGGTGGACCGGGCCGGGATCTTTGCGCGGACGCTCGGGGCTCAGCGTGTGCTCATCGTTACAGACCGGGGAATCGCCGAGGCGGGCCATCTGGAGAGAGTCATCCAGAGTCTCGGAGGGGCGGGGGTGGAATGGAGCGCCTTCATGGGAGTGACGGAAAATCCAACCACGGACACGGTGGATGACTGCGTGGCCAGTGCGCGGGAGATGGAGGCGGACCTGCTCATCGGACTGGGCGGAGGCAGCAGCATGGACACCGCGAAAGGCTGCAATTTCCTTTTCACCAATGGCGGGCGCATGAGCGACTATCAGGGGACCGGCAAGGCCACGAAACCGATGCTTCCGCTGATCGCCATTCCCACGACGGCGGGAACGGGCAGCGAGTGCCAGAGCTATGCGCTCATCAGCGATGCGGTCACGCATGCGAAGATGGCCTGCGGAGACAAAAAGGCGGCGGCGCGCATTGCCATTCTTGATCCGCTGCTGACGCTTTCGCAGCCGCCGCGCGTCACGCGGGTGACGGGGATCGATGCCATCGCGCATGCAGTGGAGAGCGCCGTCTGCAACCGGCGCACGGAAATCAGCCTGGCGAACAGCCGCGCCGCGTTCGCTCTGCTGGCCAACGCCTTTCCGAAGGTGATTGCCGATCCCGCGGATCTCGAGGCCCGCGCCGCCATGCTGCTGGGGGCCGCGCTTTCCGGCGTGGCGATCGAAAATTCCATGCTGGGAGCGGCGCACAGTTCGGCGAATCCGCTCACGGCTCACTTTGGAACGGTGCATGGAGAGGCTGTGGGAATGATGTTGCCGCATGTGGTGCGCTATAACAGCAGTGATCCAGGCGCGGCGGAAACCTATGGACGGCTGGCCGTGAGCGCCGGCGGAGCGGAACTTCCGGATGTGCTCACTTCGCTTTTAATGGCTGCCGGGTTGCCGGTGAAAATGGAGGCCGGAACTCTGACTTCGGAAAACACCCGCCAGCTTGCTGCTGAGGCGGCAGGGCAGTGGACGGCGCAGTTCAATCCCGTGCCGGTAAGCACAGAGGATTTTGTGGAGCTTTACCGCAAGGTGATTTGAAGCGGGGACGGAAAGGGGCAGGATTCAGTTAGCTGCCGCCCGGTTGCCATCCTGTCACCTCATTCCCAGGAGCTTATCGAGGTTCGAGTTGCGCGCCGCGCCGGAACTGATGGCCAGCTTATAGTGCTTGCGGGCGCTGTCGAGTTGAGCGGGATCGCTGGTGGCGTAAATCACGGCGAGATTGAAGTGGGCCTCGGAGCAGTTTGAATCGAGGGCCACGGCCTTGAGGAAGTGGTTTTTGGCCTGTTCCCGCTGGCCGCGCTTGATGGAGATGAGTCCCAGCGTGTGCCATGCAGAGGCGTTCTTGTCGTTGAGCTTGAGGCCGATTTCGAGTTCCTCCACGGCATCGTCGAGGCGGGCGGTGCGGAGCAGCGCGACGCCGCGAACGAAGTGAGCAAAGTCATCGTCGTAGTTGTAGGCGAGTGCTTTGAGGAGTGTCTCGGAGGCTTCCTCGTTTTGCTGGAGGCGGAGCTGAGTCACGCCCAGATTGCACAGCGCGTAGACGTTCTGCGGCTCGACGACGAGGATCTTGCGGAAGTCGCTCTCTGCGGAGGAGTAGTCGCCGGATGCGTAGTGGGTTTCCGCAG
>DATAIE010000520.1:0-3065 GCA_036262875.1 Verrucomicrobiales bacterium | reverse complement strand
GGTTACGTTCACCACGGCCAACTATCAGGACGCGAATGCTACCTTCACCACTGCGGGCGTGTATGTGCTGCGCCTCACCGCCACGGGCCCCGGTGGAGTGACGGCAACGGACTCGGTGACTGTATCGGTGAATGAATCATTCTCGGCGTGGTCGGCCCGGGTGCTGGCCTCTCGCCCTGCTGCCGACCGCCTGCCTTCCGCCGATCCCGATGGCGACGGAGTCTCTAATCTTGCGGAATACACGCTCAATGGAGACCCTCTCAATCCGGTCGTTTCCGGTCTGCCGCAGGCGGCTCTGATCAACGGTCGCCTCACCCTCACGTGGCAGCGCAACCGGGCCGCGGACACCGCGGTGCAAATCATTCCTCAAATCTCGGAAACTCTCCAATCGTGGGCGGAAGGTGCGTCTGTGCTTGAGACTATTCAGACCGGTTCCACCACTGCCGCGGAAATCTGGACCTCCACGGAACTCGCTCCGGCAGGATCGAGGACTAAAGCTTCGATGCGCCTGAAAATCGTCCTTCCCTGAGTGGGCTGGAGCGCGGACATCCTGTCCGCCCCGTCAACCCAGGCCGTTTCCCGAACAGAGGCTCATTGCACCGGGCGGACGGGACATCCGCGTTCCGCTCCCGCTCTCATGAATACTCACGCAGACTCCGAAACGCTCCTCTTTCACGATTTCACTCTCCGCAGTTACGAGGTGAGTGACTACGGGCGGACGATCACGCTGGACCTGCTCACTGCGTGGGAACCGGTCCTTTATTCAAAGCTCCAGTTCCGTGACGTGGAATCCTACCGGTTCACCCACACGGGCGGAGCCATCCTCATCGATATCGATGAAGTCCCTTTCGTGGAAGCTGTCCGGGAACTGGGCATCGACTTTGCTGCCGAACTCCGCCAGCACGGCGGCTTGCATGTGAGTTTTCCCACCGACAGCGAATATGGCAGGCACTTTGCCGCCGGGGGATACAAAACCTGGCTCATCGCTTCCGCGATCGGTTTCCTGGGAATGGTGGTAGCCAAAAGCCTCGTCTCTCTTCCGCCAGGCAACGTTACGGCGTGAGGACCAGCCGCAGCCGCATCAGTTGCCGCGGACTGGCTCCCAGCGGCTGCGCGCAGCGCCAGGTAAGGGATTCCGTGCCATCGGCATTGAGGGTGGAACGGACGAAGACGAGGTCAGCGGCCCAGCCCGTGAGTTCCGTGGAGGACTCGGCGATGAACCGCACATCGTCGGCTCCGGCACGCCGGGTGGCCGTGATGGTTTGATAGGTATCCGGTACGCCGGCCACGGTGATCATCTCGGGAGCGGCGGAGGGAAGATGCGTCTGCGAGGAATCAGTGAGGGAACCGCCGCAGGCATACTCACAAAAGGTGCTGAGGCCGTCGCGGTCATCATCCGCGTCGTCCGCGGTGACGGAGTTGGCGGTCTTCCACGCCGCGTAGGACACGGCATCCCCCGTGCCGGGATTTCCGAGGCCGCCAATGCTGACGCGCCAGTTTTGAGCGAGTGAGAGATCGGGCAGCGAGGAGGGATTGCGCAGCACCAGGCTGTTGCCGGGGCCGTCAGCCTGAGACGGCCATGGATTGGCATCGGCAAACGTGAAGTCGTTGATGATCGCACCGGTGGAGGAAACGAGCTGGAGACGCTCCCCGGTGTTGTCCAGACTGCCGGAAAACTCCCCGGCCACCGGCAGGCCGGTGCCGTAACGGAATTCAAACGCGGCCCGGTTTTTGACGATGAGCACACGCGCTCCAGGCAGCAGAATGCGTCCGGTGGCGGCGTTGTTGAAATTGAAGCCAATACCCATGAGAAAGCGCACGTTTGCAAGGTCGGCGCTCAGGTTGCTGCTGAGGTTGGTCAGTTCGATGTATTCAAAATCCCCGGCGTCATTAAAGCCTGCGGCAATCTCGGCGGGCGAAGGGTTCGCAGGGTGATACATGATCTCCGTGATGGCCACGCTGGCGGTGGCGGCGGCCTGTGTATTGACGAAGAAGGTGGTGTCGGCCAGCGCGCTCCAGGTGGCGGCACTGAAGGCGCGGGCCTTCACGTTCCTGGCGCCGGGAGGTGTCAGATAAAGAGGAGTGGTGGCATTTGTTTTGGTGCCGGAGATCGAACAGTTGAAGCTGATGTCCGTGCTGCCGGCGCCGTTTTGGTGAATCTCCACCGCAATGATATTCGTCCCGTTGACGATGGCCGAAGCCGGGACGGGAATCGTGTCCAGCGTGTTCTCATTGCTCGCGATGGCGAGAGTGCTCCAGGTGATGACCGCAGGGAGGGCGGGCATGTTCGGGCGTGCGATCTCGGTGCCATTCACATAGACTACCGCGCCGTCGTCGCGCAGCAGATTGATGGTGAAGCCGGAATACTGCGCCGGATTGTTCACGGTGAAACTCTTCCGGAAGTAGGTGGTGATATTCCGGTCGGAGGCATTGGCCGGGATGCCCGGCGTGGCATTGTCTTCGATGACCGTGACCTCGTCTCCGTCATTGTACCCCATCTCGGTGTTGCCGGTCAGCCATCCGGTTTCCGGAAAGCCGGGAGCGCCGCGCCAGGCCGTGCCCTGATCCACCGTGGTGACGAGATACTTCCATGGCGTGAGCGCTGCTGCACTGCCCATGGGGATGAAAACATCAGAGGAGGTCGCGGAGGTGAAAATTTGTGCGGATGGATTCACCGCTCCGCCCAGGAGCCGGGGATCACTCCCGTCCGTGGTGTAGTAAATGGTGCCCACAGGAGCGGTGAGGAAAAGCTGCTGGGTGGAGGCAATGTATCCTCCCCACTGGCTCATCCCGGGAGCGGCGACGGTGGGATAGAGCCCGTCTACCTGAAGCTGGCTGATGACCGTGGGATTTCGTGAGGCCAGAAAACTCACGAGAGAGTCCCGTGCGGTTTGCCAATCGAGTTTGGTGCGGGGAGGTTCGACTTTAGAGTCACCCCAGCGCGCGGACTCGGCGATGATCGCGCTGCCCACCGTCTGCGCCATGCCGGTCACCCGGGCGACGTTGGCAGTGGCCGTGAGCGCGCCGTCGTTGAACATGTGACGATACGTGCGGTCCGCCCAGCG
>DATAIE010000519.1:0-2335 GCA_036262875.1 Verrucomicrobiales bacterium | reverse complement strand
CGAATATGCTTTTAAAATCCCGTAAATTCAAATAATAACGATTAATACAACACAACGCTCCGTTGTTCATTGCATCTGCAAAACAGCTCTTCGCCGCCCGGTTATTTTTCCGGGACTCAAAATCGACCGCGCTCCTCCCGGCCTCCGCAGGAGCCTTCCACGGCTGAATGCAGCGCCACAGCGGCACCACCCGGCCCGCCACGGCGGTCTTTTCCCTCTCCGGCTACTTTCTGAACCGGAAATTCATTCATAGCATAATAACCGATAATAGACTTGAAGAAATATCACCCGCATCCACCTAATAAGAGTGAAAGCAAGACTCACCCCTCCCGCGGGTCTCCTGGAAAAGGCGAGGCATGCGGCGCCGCCGCCGCATTTTCCGCGCGGTTACTTCGATCCGCTCATGCCCGTCACGCGGCAGCTCCTGGACAACGGGCTCTCGCTGGTGCAAACGGCGGAGTGGCTCGTGCAGGAGGGCGCGCTGGAGACACGGCACCGCGAGCGCTATTGCCGGGCCATGCGCAACCGCTTCTCCCGTCTTCGCCAGAAGCGCCGCACCGCCGCCGGCGATATCCTCCAGTGGCGCGCGGCCCTGGGGTTCGACAGCGTCCACGCCACCGGCCGCGATGGCGCGGCTCTCTGCGGCCTCCGCACCGCCGCATGGCTCGATGCCGCCGGCACCGCCACCCGCTGCACCCGCTGCCTGGGAGTCGCCGCACGCACGGGCGCGACAGTGGAGGGGTGACATCCCGTTCCATCCGATTGCAGGACGGTGTATTTTTATGCCAGGCCCGCTTCCCTCTCTGGAACGCGAAAAGCCCGGAGCCCGCCTGTAATCAGACGCGACCCCGGGCCCCCTTTCTTCGACCCGAAACGTTTGTGATTGTATGGGCGGGACAGCCTTCCGCAGGCTCTGTCCCGCCCCTTCGAGCCGGGACGGCTTCCTGTATCAGGCCCGTTCCCGTGAAGATGATCTTCATTCGGAGGACAGTTCGGTGGACCAGCGGGCGCATTGTCAAATGACCCGTGTAAAAATTCCGTCCTCCCGGAAAAGGACACCTTCACAGGGTCGGGACAAGGCAGCACCGGACCGTTAAACTCTATCGATACCTGTGAAAGTGTATCCAATGTCCGCCGTTCGCCTCCGCATTCCGGTCCGCTGGCACCAGCCCGGCAGGGAGAGTCGGCGTCGCCGGGACGGCGGCCTTCACCTTATCCGCGAGGCGGCGCTTCATTTCTGTCAGCCCGCGTGCTCGCTGACAAAGGACTTCAAAACGAAGAACAGGACGACGGACAGCAGGATCAGCGCTCCGGCGAGGAACGCCCAGCCGCGGTCCCGCTCCGGCGGCGGATCCTGCGGAAGCGAAGAACCGGAGCGCCCGGCGGGGTCGGACGGCGATTGCGGCGACTCCGTGCCGGAGCCACGTCTGCGGGGAATCGTGCTCATCCTCCGGAAGTGATCCTGCCGGAGGGACCGGGTAAAGACTCGATCAGACTTTCCACACGGGCTCTCAATGGAGGTGTGTCGTCAGCGCGGCGCACCCGCAGTTCCCGGCTGTGCCATACGAAGGGAACGTCCAATTGCCGGTGAAGATCATCCCCCTCCGCAATGGAAAGCGGTCGCGAAAGCGGGATGGACGCGCTGCCCAGCTGCACCAGCAGCGGACCGTAGAACATACAGAACACCGCCACCACCCGCAGGAGGAAGGAGAGTTTTCCCGGGCGCAGCAAAAGAGAAACCGCGGCGATCCCGATCATCCACACGTGCGCAGTCCGGGCAAACCACACGGAGGGCAGTCCCAGTTGCTCCGCTTCATTGCCGGAGATCGCGCCCCAACCTGCGGCCGGCATGAACAACATGAGCGGCGTGAACCAGTCGGTCCAGTTACGGCGCGGAGCAGGAGAGGCGGCGGAATTTGTCATAGCGGCGCGCGGGCCGGGCGGGCGGCTCGTGCGGAAAATCGTTACGAGAGTAAGCGATGGAGCGGTGATTGTCACCGGTCTTCATCCGCCGGTATCGCGCGTTTTTTGTTAGCGTCCCGCCCTCCTCCAAAACAAAAAACCCCGCCTGGTGTGGGGAGCCAGACGGGGTTCTGTCCTTTTCCGGGCAAGGCCCGGGAGGGGAGGAATGGCGATTGGCTGGCGTGGCCAGGCACTCAATCACTTGGGGTAAAAAACGTCCGGCTCGCGCCTTTCGGTGCGGGCCGGTGTCTGAATCTGTCCTCGTTTGATTTCTCGTTCGATTTCAGATTCGGCTCTTAGACTTGCAGCGGGCGTGCCACGGGAGGGAAACCGGGGGTTTCGGGAAGGAAGAGGAAACGGAGACCGGTCTGGT
>DATAIE010000518.1:0-3959 GCA_036262875.1 Verrucomicrobiales bacterium | reverse complement strand
AGTCTGGGAATACAACGCGTGGCCGACGACACGCACCGTGGACAATTTCATTGCTGCCCTGCGTTCAAAGCTGGAGCCGGACCCGGAACGCCCGCGCTACATTGAGACCGTGCGGGGTTCCGGATACCGGCTGTCGATTTCCAGCGGTAGGTAACGCATTGAAACAGGGAGCGGCGACAGGAATTTCGCCGCTCCTTATAGGCATCTGACGTGGACTTTTTTGTTATCGGGAAGCCTTTGCGGTTACCGGCTCCGGCTGAGTTCCGGCGGAGGCGGTGCGCGCATTGATCTGCCGCACCCGCTCAATGAAGGCGGGGAAGTAGCGGTCGCTGTCCCAGCGGTTGCGGCCCTCTTTTTCCGCGGCAGCAAAGTCAGAAACAAGCCGGCTTTCAAACTGCGGCGTCATGACCTCGCTCCGGCCCACGAGGACGCGCACGGTTTCCTTTGGAGCGGGGCTCGCAGTGAGGGGCAGGACGGTGTCCGTGAACGCGCGGGGAACGACCCAGAACACACGCAGGCCCGCACGGTTGAAGTAGCTGGGCCACCACGTTTGCATCATGGCGTCCGCTTCCTTGCGATAGAGGCCGGCCTTCGTCAGCATGGCGATTCCATCCGCATAGACGCCCGCTTTCCAGTTTTGCGTTCCTGGTTTGGACACAAGGTCAACGGTGGTGGTGGTGCCGCCTGCGAGTGCCTCCACGGTGGCCCAGCGGGCGCTGCCGTCATCGCTGCGTTCGTAGACAAGCAGCGTGCCGGTAGCCTGGCTGCCGGTGTTTTTGATGGTGACCGAACCGGAGACCTTGCTGGAGAAGGTCACAGGCAGGGAGAGCTGTCCAAGGCCTCTGTAAAACAGATACTTCTCGGACTGGCCGTCTTTCGTGGTCACGATGGCGGAGTCCGGATTCCGGGGATAAATCCAACTCGGGGTTTCGCCTGGCTTGAAGACCCGGCCTGCGGCGTCTTCACCGGCGGGCTCCACCTTCACATCCCACTGGATGCCGCCGTTGTACCCTTTGGAGAAGTCGAGCGTGTTCTCTTTGTCCAGCGGCCAGCCCTGCCCGTTGACTTTGATGGGGGGCGGCGTTTCCCCGCCGCTGCGGTCCGGGTACCACTGGCTGATCGAGCCGCCTTTGAAGCCCACATCGACATGCACGTCGAAAGCCTGCTTCGTATAAAAGTAGATGACGGGTGTCTCCATGCGGACAGTGACACCGGCCAGCGGGCGGAACCAGCCTTTGACGGCGCGCATCCAGTCGGGGTGGAGCATGCCTGCGTGTGTCTCTACGAACTCCGGCAGCGGTTCCTCCTCCCGCTGCACGCCCGGCAGGAGGGCGCCTTCTGACGTGGAAAGCGTGGTAAAGGTACCCCATTCGTGGAGAGTGTAGTCCGGCGCGGCGGCGGCGGTGAGAGTACCCGCGAGGAGCGCGGTGAGGATTGGTGTTTTCATGGTGTGTATTTGGTTTGGGTTGATTTGGGTGAGAGAAAAGAGCACGGCGGTTCGCAGGATCTGACGGCGGTGTCGGATCGGGGACCAGCGGCAGGACCGGGTCTGTGGTGTCAGGGCGCTTTGGCCCCGTAACGTGCGGCGGCGGCGGGATCGCGGGCGCGCCAGGACTGGAGAATGTGTTCGGTGGCGGACCGGCGCATGGTTTCGTCGGTCACCGTGGCGGCCCATTGCAGCGCGGTTTCGGGTTTTTGCTCAGCTACCTGGCGGGCATAGGTCATGCGAGCCGTGTCGCTTTGGGGACCGGGGGGCTGTTCATCGAGCCACTGTCCCGCAGCGCCGGGATCTTTCTGCGCCCAGACGTTGACGATTTTTACCAGAGTGTCCGGCCCCGGCTCCCGTGCCAGCCACCATGCGGCAGCCGCCTCCGGTGCCCGTGCCAGCCATACAAGACCGAGGCTGTCCATGAGACGTGAGCGTTCCCACGCCGGTTCCACTTTGTCGATCCAGGCGGCTGCGCCGGCGGGCTCCTGCTGAGCCCAGGATTCGACCACCGCCCGGCGGGTCTGCACGCGAAGTTCGTCCTCCTTGAGGCCGGCGGCGGCATCGATGATACGGTCGCGGGCCTGGGAGGTCATGGCCGTGTCCATGATGCCCCGCAGTGCCTGGGCGCGTTCGTTGGCGTTGCCAATGCGGCTCAGGTATTCGAATGCTTTCGGGAGATTGGTGGAGGCCAGCGATTTGAAAACGCTCGCTACGAGGGAATCGCCGGGGCGGGGGAGAATGTTGTTCCTTCCCTTTTGATCCCAAATGAGAACAGCCTCCGGATCACGGGCGGCCCAGGCAGAGAGGACTCCCTCCGTGGCCGACAGCCGCTGTTCTTCGGGAAGTTCCGTCGCGGCGCAGTTCACGGCTTCCCACGGGTTCGAGTCGGCCCAGTGGCTGATGAAATACTTATATAACAGTGAGCGGGCCTGGAGGTCGGGCACTGCCGCGATGAGAGCGAGAGGCTCCGCGGCATCCTCCTTTGATTTTATGGAGATCTGCCTGAGCAACGACAACGCCTGGGTGGTGGCGCTGAAACTCTGCGCTCCGCCCCGCAATGCCGCCGCTGCGGCGGTAATGATGTCCGCGGTGGTTTGAGGCATGGAGTCCGGCACCGCCGCGGGAGCCGGTGGAGTGACGGGCACCGTGGAGACGGGAGGGACGGTGACGATGACCGGAGCCGGTGGCTGCACAGAAGGGGATGGCGGGATCGACTTTTGGATCAAAAACGGCGCGGCCCCGGCGGAGGCGATCAGAGTGGCGAGGGCGGCAAGTTTCCAGCGGGCTCCGGCACTGAGCCCTGCGAGCGCCGTCGCAAGGGAGCCGCCTCCCGCCGCCGCGCCTGCCAGCGCACGGCCAGGCAGGGAGGAAACGAGCGCCGCGGGCGCTTGCGTGACTGTGTTTGCAAGCATGAGGACGGAAAGCGCCGCTCCGGTGCTGGTGACGCCGCGCCGTGTAAGAAGACCGCGGAGTTTTTCCAGGGCCCGGGTGACGCGTTTTTGTGCGGTGTCATCGCTGACTCCGAGGGCCTGACCCACGGCCCGGAAGTCACGTTTTTCAAAGAACCGCAGCACGATCGCGTCGCGGTCGCCGGTGGGCAGGGCGTCGAGGGCGTCATCCAAAAGAGGCGCGGTCTTCCGCCACGCGGCATCCTCCGGAACATCAGTGGCAGCATTCATGGCGACAGCCTGTTGCTCGCGGGCGCGCCGGCGGCGCTCGCGATCGATGTGATGGGAAGCAACAAAGCCCGTATGCCGGTGCAGCCAGCCTCCGGGCACCGTGCCGGAGGGCAACTGTCCGGCCTTCCGTGCAAAATCGGTAAACACGCACTGGACGATGTCCTCCGCCATCGCCCGGTCGCCGTTCGCACGGCGCACCGCTGTCGAATACACCGCGTCCACATGCCGGCGCACCAGCTCGGTAAACGCGCTCCCGGAGCGCCGCTCCACGTAATCGCACAGCAGCTGGCGGTCTTCCTGATGGGTTTCGGCATCGGTCATGGCGACAGTGTTCAAGAATTAGAACATGCCGGGCCCGGCTTTCCGACAGAATTTTCCCGGCGAATTTAAATTGGAGCCCCTTCTGCGGCAGGAAATGCCTCTTTTCTCTCAATTATGGCCGATTTTCGGAATGTTGGTACTCAAAACTGCGAAAACTTGAGGTCAAAAAGACTGTCCTGTAATTATTTTACGAATAAACGATAAATTTCGCAAAAAAGAGTTGCATCAACTCAGAATTATCGTAATTTCTCACCAACACCGCAACAACCTCAATCCTCCCACTGCAATGAACTCCAGCAACTCCGATACCTCTCTCGACCACCTTTCCCTCGTTGCTGTCGTTAGCTGCCTTCTTTCTGCGGCCTATCTCCTTCTCACGAACCTCATCGCCTAAACCTCAACCCGGGCGAAGCGGTTCCCCACAACACATAATCAGCCGGTGCGGCCACGCCGCATGGCGGAACTCTGAG
>DATAIE010000517.1:0-6038 GCA_036262875.1 Verrucomicrobiales bacterium | reverse complement strand
CACTTTGGAATCGTCGTTGGAGACCGTGGCTTTCTGAATCTCCGTGGCGGTGCCGTAGACCTGCATTTCCCAGATGCTCGCCCAGCCGCCGACATCGGTGCCCAAATAAGTGACCCGCACATAACGGATGCCGTCCGCCTTCAGCGGGATTTCGTTGGGACTCTTGAGCACGTTCTTTGAAGAATCGTTGAGCATCTGCCACGCTGTACCGTCCGCCGAGCCCTCGACCTTGAATTGATAGGAAGCATGTGAGGCCTCCCACGCGATGCGCGCGCCCGTCAACGTTTCCGGCTTGCCGAGGTCCACCTGGAGCCACTCGCCCTTTTGCCCGCCGCCGGCACACCAGCGCGTGGCCGGCTTTCCGTCAAAGGCCTTCGAGGCATCGTTGCCTTTCGGTTTTTCGAAGGAGGACGCCGTGGCCTTTTTGTTGAGCGCGAGATTCACCGGCACCCGTTTGTCTTCGCGCTTCTTGAGATAGTCGCCGTTCAACTTGTCCGCGGACCACAGCACGCCGCGGGTGAGAAGATCGAGGAATTTCGGATCGCTCGCCGTTTCATTGTGGTGACCCAGCGTGGTGCCAAAGACGCGGGTCTTTCCCATGTAATTGTTCGTCCACACGCAGGGCTCGCTGTTCCCTTTTTCCTGATTCTTCGACTCGCACAGAATGTGAGTGCCGGGCCACACCTTTTCGATCCAGTAGAGCTCGCCCGCGGGATTCGCCCATGCCGGTCCCCAGCCCTGCATGACCGGATGCAGACCGTCCACATTCCGCACCTCATGCGGATAGGCTGCGCCGTGCCGGCGGGAGGTGACGCCGCAAAACTGAAACCACTCGTCCGTGCCGTCCCGGTAGCAATGCATGGCGCAGTGAATGACCACGCCGGGCTTGCCTTCCTTGTGCGGCTTCAGGATGCGCTGGGTCCATTCCGGTTCTTTAGTGTCGGAGTAGCATTCGTTGTGGACGATGACATCGTAGGCCGCCGCCCAGTTCGGATCATCGTAGACTTTGATGCGGGAGGACGTCGTGGTGTTCGGGTCCTGAAAAGAAGTGACTTTTACATTCGCCCGCTCTTCCAGCCCCCGCGGAATGAGGTCCGCCTGCGCCGTGTAGTCGTGACAGCATCCCCCGGAAATATAGAGAATCTTGAGCGGCTCCGCGGCACGGGCGGCGGTCAGGGCAACGAGAGAAAGAAGAAGGCGGCGAATCATAGGAAAAACGGGAATCCCCATACGGGAGGGCCCCGGTCAGTTTGTCGCCGGGATGCGGGGACGCAAGCCGCCCTTCAGGGCAGGCGTCCCCACCCGATCGGACAAGCCGGGCACCTGTGTTAAATACCGTTCTGATTATAATAAATTTGGCTAAAGTAAAAATTATGATTTAGTATTCAGGCCCATGCCTTCGCCCCCGCGCTCGGAACCGCAGAACCGCGTCTTTACCCGGTCTCTTTTCCTTTCCGCGTTGCTGGTTTTCGTGGTGCCGCTGTTTTCCCTTTGGTTCTTCGATTTTGCGGAATCATCCTTCGATCAGGAGGCCCTGAGTCTCCTGAGTGCCACCGTGGACAATGACCCCGCACTGACGGTGGAGGAGAAGAACCAGATCGTCCGCTACTACCGGCGGCACCCGGTATCGGAAGCGATGGCGGGAAGCGGGGAGGCGGATGCCGCCGTGCAGGCCATGTTTGACGGGAGCAGCCCTGGTTATGCCGTCTTTCGCTGGTCAAAGCGGGGGGCTCTCTTTTGTTTTGTCGTCGCAGGGCTCACCCTTGTGCCGCTGCTGGCATGCATCGCCATCGCGGGTCGCTCGCCTGGCGCGTTTTACTTCGGTTTGCGATGCAGCCTTCCCGTCCTGCGCGTGTTTGCGCTGGTGCAGACGATTGTGCAGGGCGCGCTGATAGTGTTCCTGTCCTACTGGGTCACGGTGATGTTCCTGAGCGCGATCTCTCCAAAATTGATCATCGTGCTCTCCCTTGCAGTCGTGGCGGGTGCGTGGGTCCTGATCCAGTCCATCTTTGTGAAACTGCCTCTCCTTTCGAGAGTGGAGGGACAAAGCCTCACCGAGGCGGAGGCACCGGCTCTCTGGCACCGGGTGCGGGAAATGGCGGGCCGGCTGCGGACCGAAGCTCCGGACCGGATCGTCGCCGGCATCGACGCGAATTTCTTCGTGACCGGATGCCCGGTGGCGCTGGGAAATCAAACCCTGGTGGGACGCACCCTCTTCGTCAGCCTGCCTCTGCTGAAAACCATGACGCGGGAGGAAGCAGACGCTGTGCTGGCGCACGAAATAGCGCATTTCAGCGGGAACGATACGGAGTTCACCATGAAAACCGCGCCGCTCCTGCGCCGGTTCGATCTCTACCTCTATGTTCTGCACGGCACTCTCGCGATGCCGGTGTTTCACTTTATGAACGTCTTCCGGTGCCTGTTTCTGAAGGCGCTGGGCGATCACCGCCGCCTGCGGGAATACCGGGCGGACCGTGCAGGCAGCACTTTCAGCAATCCCGCGGCGATGGGGCGCGCTCTCGTGAAAGTGGCCGCGTATGCCCACTGGCGGGATTTTGAAGGAAGCGACGACTGCGAGGGCACTCCCAGGAAACGCGACTTGAAACGGTGGCAGGACCTCGAAGCTGGATTTCCCGCCTCGCTGCGGGATTTTGTCACCCGCCACGATACCCTGAAGTCCATCGTTCCTCACCCGTTTGACAGTCATCCTCCGCTCCAGGAGCGCCTGTCAAAGCTCGGGCTGGACCCGGCCGCGGTACTGGAGGACGCGGCGCAGCAGGGGCCCGTGATGGATTCCCGCTATCATGAAATCAACGGTGCCGCCGCCGTGGAAATCTCCCTCTGGACCGGGCGCCCCGGCGAAACGGCCTTCACTCTCACCGAGCGGCTGCTGCCTCAAAACGAGGAGCAGGAAAAGATGGTCCAGCGGCTCTATCCGCCTTTGTCCTTTACCGCCGGGAAGCACTGGGTGGAGTTGCAGCACGACCACATCCACTCGTCACAATGGGCGGAGCCGGTCTATTTCCGGGACATGACGGGATGCGTGATGAAAACCCGGTTCTTTGCGCCCGTGGTGTGGCTCGTGGTCCAGGGCAGCATAACGAAATTATACCCCGGCCGGTTTCGCGGTGCGTCCGGTGATCTTGAGGCGGCATTCAAATCCTACTACGGACGATACCTCGCCGCCGCGGCGCACACCCGGAAAACCCCCGGTCATTACGCTGCGCCGCCTGCGGGCCCGCCGCCGCTGCCTTCGCTCGCGGATACGGGCCGCGTGTGATGAGCGGCTCGACAAGCCAGGTGGGTGACAATTTCGTCACACGCACATGTCCCCCTTCGATTGAACGGGTCCTGTTCTTGCAGTTTCATGAGAGATGAAACGTTCTTTTTCCTCTCTGATGCTATGGGTCGGAGCGATGATGGCCGCGGGTGGAATCGCCAAAGGCGGGGTGATCGTGGCAGGCCCGGGAGACGCAGGATTGCGCGCGGCGATTCAGACCGCGCAAACCGGGGACACGGTCGTGCTCCCGGCACCGGTGGAACTGACGTCGTTCATTCGTATCGACAAGCGCCTCACCATCCGTCCTGACAGCTCGTCCTCCGGCACGGTGATGATCAAGGGTTCCTTTGCAGGGGAGATGTTTCAAATCGCCGCGGACGGGATCGCGTTTGAACAGGTGGTTTTCGAGGGCTCCCCGCAGACGGATGGACTGCGCACGGAAAAGGAACTGGCACTGCGGGACTGCTCGCTTCAGCACCTGCGCCAGCCCCTGGTGGACAATTTTGAAACCGCCGCGCCGCACGTCATCCGGCTGGAGCGGGTGACCGTCACGCTCAACGATGAAGGGCTCCTGTGCGGGAATCTGGAAGCGGTGAATTCCACCTTTTCCTGGAACGGACTGTACGGAGCGAGCACGCAGAATGCCTTTTTGGATGGCTGCACCTTTGAGCATAACGAAGGAAGTGGCTTTGCCCTGGTCTACGGTACGGTGAAAAACTGCACCTTCCGTTTTAACAAAGACCTCGGTTTGTTTTTCGAGCCGGACCCCGGCTTTCTTTATCTCAGCAGCAGTTTGTTTCAGGCGAATGAAGGTGGCGGACTGCTCGTGGGGGAAGAGGCCGTGGCGACGGTGGACAACTGCACTTTTACTCTGCACAACGGCCCCCCGGCGGTGATGGTAAGAGAACCGCATGAGGCCCTGTTCCGGCACTGCACCGTAGTGGGGAATACTTATGTCGCACCCGGTGGGCTGCCGGGATATCCTAACGGCGGCGCGTTCGCCATCGGAATGGCCGAGCGGGTGGAACTGCAAAACTGTCTCGTGGCCGACAATCCACAGAACAATGCTCCGCATGCGGCGGGCATCGCGGGCGTGTGGACGGACGGTGGCGGCAACGTGATGGGCGTCTCGGCCAGGCTCGGAACTCTCGCCGCCAATGGCGGACCCACGCTGACTCTGCTGCCGCAGCCAGGGAGTCCGGCAATCAATGCCGGCCATCTCAGCGACCTGCTCGTCGATGCCCGCGGCCTTTCCCGTCTGGCGGGCACGGCTCCCGATGCCGGGGCGGTCGAAACCGGTGCCTCCGCACCCGCAGATCACGATGCCGACGGGCTGCCGGATCTCTGGGAGGCGTTCCACGGTTTGAATTCGAATAATCCTGCTGACTCCCTCTTCGACTCCGATGGCGACGGCCGCAATGCTCTCGCGGAGTTCAACGCCCGCACCGATCCCGCCGACCCGAAATCCGTTTTCCGTCTTGAAGAGATCGGCTTCACAGGAGGAGCCGTTCCGCCAGCGGCGGTGTCCCTCCAGTGGAACTTCGTTCCCGGTCTCATGTACGAAGTGCAAAGTTCTGAGGACCTTCTCCAGTGGCACAACGTGGCAGGCACCATCCGGCCCGCAGGGCGGGAAAATGGGCGCCTGAAGCTCCAATTCGAGACGGATGTCGCGCCGTCGCGGACCTTCTACCGCGTAGTCTCGAAGGACGATCCCTTTGCGACGCCCTAACGTTCTAAATCCTGAGCGGCGGAAGCTCCTCACAACTGGTTGCCCGCCACTTTGGTCAGCGGAGAAGCCTGGGCTTTGACCATGGCGGACGTGACGGGCCGGGAGACTTTGAAATCAGGAATGAAGATTTGTTTCTCGAGGGCACGCACAAATCCGGGAGCGCTGGAGGCCAGATTGAGTTCGGAGTTCAGCCGGAGGCTCAGGGTATCACAGTTCGCGGAGCCAAACATCGCCCATCCGTCACAGACCACTACTTTTAAATGGCTCATGCGGGGATAACTCTGCACCGTTGCTCCGCTCTCAACGAGCCTGGAAGCCGAGTGAAGATTCACTTTGTCCATCATCTTCGAGTCATTGCGGCCGGGAATGATGACCCGCACCTGAACACCGCGGCGGGCCGCGTCCGCGAGATCTGTCAATATGCCGTCTTCGGAAAGGTAAGGGGTATGCACCCACACACGTTTTTTCGCCGCCGCAATGGCTGCCCGGAAAGCCCGGACAATCCCGTGACGTCCGCCGGTCGTATCGGTGCGCAATACGCGCAACGGAACCATCCCTGCCGAAGCCGGCTGAAGGGGGACCGCTTCCGGGCGTTTCCAGGGGGTGTTCTGAAACGTCCAGTTCCGGAACGCATTTTCCCGGTTCCAGTGATACTGGAAAACAGACTCCAGTTCCGCCACCACCGGGCCCTCGATGCGGGCCATCTGATCATGCCACTCACTCCGGTATTCGCGTCCGATATTCATGCCCCCGACGTAGGCGATGCGGTGGTCGATCACGTGGAGTTTTGTGTGGTCACACAGCAGAAACGGATTGGTGGTGACCCGCACCTTGATGTTGGAATCTCCCGACAGATAGCTCCCCATAAAAGCGGGGGGCTCGAAACCCGGCGGCGGCGCAGTTTCAGGCTTGATCCGGTGCGCACTGCGGGTGCCCAGGCTGTCGAAAAAGACCCGCACGGGAATTTCCTCCGCCTTCCTCTTCAAAAGATTGGCCGTCGCCACGCCGAAGTCGTCATTGTCAAAAATG